>NZ_JAUBPO010000005.1:74877-145270 GCF_036700785.1 Microcoleus sp. S28C3
ACTTGGGGTCGCTCACGAATCCTTTAGGAAACTTGTATTCGTTTTTGGGCTGGGTCAAAATGGTGATTGTCGCCGCAGATGAACGCGAATCAACGCAGATTATTTTCACAAAATTTGTATTTATTTGCGATATTTTTCCTTCTGCATATTCTTTTTGACAACCCACAAAATAAACCAAATGACAATACTCACCACAACTATTTTGGAAACAGGACCCAGATAATCATCGACAAGTCCATAATTTTCCCCGAGTTTATATCCGGCAAAAGTCAGGAAACTCACCCACAAAAGAGTGCCGGCTGTTGAGTAAAGTAAAAAAGGAATTAAAGCCATATTGTTGATGCCAGCGGGCAGGGAAATCAGGGTACGAACTCCCGGTACGAGGCGACACAAAAACACGGCTTTGTTGCCGTGTCTGTTAAACCATCTATTCGCTTTGTCAATATCGGCGCCCGATACAGTGATCCATTTGCCGTATTTGTCGGCTAAATTCCTCAAGCGTTCTTCGCTCAATAATTTACCCGCATAGTACCAAGGAATCGCCCCCAGAACTGTACCGATAACCCCTGCTGCGATCGCCGGTGAAAACTCCATTCCCCCCTTGAATACCGTGAATCCTGCCAGCGGCATAATCAATTCTGAGGGTATGGGGGGGAAAAGGTTTTCCAAAAACATCAACAGGCCAATTCCGAGATAACCCATCGACTGCATTGTGTTAGTTATCCATTCAACCATTTTGATTTAATAATTGGTAATAGGTATAGCAGAAGGAAGTTCGGCAACGGATTATGTAACGGATGTCAGGAAGACCGAATGCCGAAGTTGGAAGAAGGAAGTTTATGAAGTAGGGACACGGCAATGCCGTGTCCCTACGGTGGGGATCGATCGATCGATGATTAAGTGCCCGAAGTCCAAGAGTTGGTGTACTCAATTTGATCGGCTGTCAAGGTATCAATGTGAATACCCATTGCTTCCAATTTGAGACGGGCAATTTCTTTGTCAACTTCCACGGGGATTGAGTGAATACCAGGCTCTAGTTTGCCTTTGTTCGTTACCAGATATTCGCAGGCTAAAGCTTGGTTAGCAAAGCTCATATCCATCACGGCGCTGGGGTGTCCTTCGGCTGCTGCCAAGTTGATCAAACGGCCTTCGCCCAACACAATAATCGACTTGCCATTATTGAGGTGATATTCTTGAGTGAAAGACCGGACTGTTTTCACGTCGGTGCTTTTTTCGCCGAGGGATTTGAGGTCAATTTCAATGTCGAAGTGACCGGAATTGCAAACAATTGCGCCGTCTTTCATGGTGTCGAAATGTTCGGCACGAATGACGTGTTTGTTGCCGGTAACGGTAATGAAGATATCTCCGACTGTTGCTGCTTCGTCCATCGGCATGACGCGGAAACCGTCCATCACTGCTTCGATCGCCCGAATCGGATCGATTTCGGTGACAATTACGTTAGCGCCCATGCCGCGGGCGCGCAGTGCCGTGCCTTTGCCGCACCAACCGTAACCTGCAACCACAATATTTTTACCGGCTAACAAAATATTGGTAGCGCGGATAATGCCGTCTAGGGTAGATTGACCGGTGCCGTAGCGGTTGTCGAAAAAGTGCTTGGTGTCGGCGTCGTTGACGTTCATTGCGGGGAAAGTCAGCACACCGTCTTTCAACATTGCCCGCAGGCGCACGATGCCTGTGGTAGTTTCTTCGGTAGTTCCGATTAAGTCGGAAATTTGGTTCGGGCGGTGCTGGATCAGGGCAGCTACCACGTCGCTGCCGTCGTCGATGATAATATTGGGGCGGTGGTCTAGGGCTGTGTAGACGTGACGTTCGTAGGTAGCCGCGTCTTCTCCTTTGAGAGCGAAGACGGAAATGCCGTAGTCTTCAACTAAGCAAGCCGCTACGTCATCTTGAGTGCTCAAGGGGTTGCTGGCGATCAGTACGGCGTCGCCACCGCCGAGTTTGATGGCGATTGCCAAATGAGCGGTTTCTGTGGTTACGTGGCAGCAAGCAGCCAAGCGAATGCCAGCGAAAGGCTTTTCTTTAGCGAAGCGTTCTTGAATTTGCCGCAAAACGGGCATTTCCCGGCCGGCCCACTCGATGCGTTGCTTTCCCAAGGGGGCGAGGGACAAGTCTTTGACTTCGTGTTTAATCTTGACGGATGTAGCAACCATGTATGTTATTTCTGAGAAATCATCAAACTTTGTTAGTTTTAGCAGATTAAGCCATCGGCGGGCAAGTGGTGTGATTTTACTCGATCGGGGGCGGCGAGGCTAATCTTAAATTTTGATTGTGTTCGATCGATTAGCGAGCGAGTCTATGGAGTCACCCGCACAGCGAGAGTCAAACATTCCTGTCGGGCGATCGATCTCAATCTTTTGTGTTAGCCTGGCGTTCTTGAATTATTTGACACTCTCACTGAGGCGGCTGAAAGTTCGATCGTCTGCGTGATTGCGTTCCCAGCTTTGCGTCCGGGAGATATTATCGGTTTGTTAGGACTGGGTTGAGTAGCTATTAGTTTCGCCTTCCAAGATATCTTCAAAAAATTTTTAGCGGGAATATTGCTGCTGTTGTACGAACCGTTTCAATTGGGAGATCAGATAATTTTAGAAGGCTTTGAAGGTACTGTTGAAAAGATTTCGATGCGTTTAACTCAAATTCTGAGCGCTCGGGGAGAGCGAGTTATCATGCCCAATGCGATCGTATTTACCAATTCTGTGGGGGTACTAACAGCCCTGCCACACAGGCGAACAGACCTGCCTTTAATTTTAGCGATACCGACCTTCCCTAGTAATTGAAACCTTGTTTAAAGTTATTTCCGAAGTCGAAGGCGTTTTGTCGCGACCAACTCCGGAAGTTGATAATTCAAGCCTTAACGATGGTTCTTTGCATCTTATTGTCGGCTATTGGACGCTGCCGGAACAAGCACAGGCGGGACGGACAAAAACCAGGGCTGTGGTGATGATTAAAGTAGCGTGCGTCCGGGCCGACATTAAAATTCCTCAACCCGTACCAGTGACTTTGCACGATCGAACATTTGACCGTGAGTGAGTTTTGAATTTTGAGTTGGGAGAGGGCGAGACAGGGAGAGTCGGAGAGTGGGAAAAATCCTCTTTCTCCCCTCGGACTTCTTCCCTCAACATCCATCCCTTAAATCCGTTAAATCCCGTACACTGGTTCGTTGCCGAACTTCCCTCTGACTTCTGGCATCTGACTTTTCAAATCAAGCAAAAGGCGAGCCGATGTTATATTAGCGCGCCTCCAAATTGTATTCTATTTTGCCAAACGAAATTGAGCAGATTGTTGCAGTTGAAAAAATCAGGAAGCCGTCTTGCTAGCGCGGCGGCGGCGGGCTGCAACCAAGCCACCCAAACCGAGAGCCAAACCAGTCATTGTCATTGGTTCGGGAACTGCTTCTGCGCTCACTGCGAAGTCTTGGAAGTCTGCGTCGTTGCTGTTACCGCGATCGTCGAAGGAGATTAGCGTGCCTCCATTAAACAGAGAACCTGTTCCGTTTGTGAATTGTCCGGCAGCTTGGAAGACGTTCGTTGTTTCTTTGCCGAGTGCGTTCCACAGTTGCGATTGCCCGCCAAACACGGCTAGCTGGGTGTTGGAGTTCAAGGCTGAGGTTGAGTAGACAGTGCCATCGTCGCCGCTGTCGAGTCCCAAAGTATAAATTTTATTTGCCAGGAATGTGAATACTGCCGAGCCAGAACCCGTGACTGTATTGCCCAGAGTTCCTTTCCATTCGTTTTCCCACTCGTTGTCTGAGGATTTAGTTTCCGAAAACAGGTTGGCCACTTTAGAGATCGCCGAGTCATTCACAGTGTAGACTCCCAAAGAGGATTGGTACATACCGTGAGATTCTTTGAACTTAAAGGTGACACTTGTGTCTTGCTGGAATGAGATGCCGTTGGTACCAAAGGAGAATGCGTGAGCTGGAGCTGCGGCGCCCAACATAGCTGTAGCGGCTGCGGTAGCTGTTAGGGCGGATAATAGTTTGGTATTCATAATCTGTTCCTTTTTCGATAGGCTCTTAATAATTTCATTATCGGATACTTTTTTGTATTTTTGGCACTTTATGTAAATTTTGACATATTCTTTACCCAGCCTTTACACATCCTTCACAAATGCTGTCGATCGCATCGGCTTGCAGGGCGAGCGCTCCCTCAAAATACACACAAATAATTATACAAATTGTGGCTTTAAACCTTGCAGTCGCCGGCATGGGAGCGTCCAGCAACTAAACTGATTTGGAGCGGGTTTATGCTAATTTTTTATTTTATTCTCAAGTCTAAATCCTCAATAACAAACACTTAAGTATATATACGGTGATATTTTTGCCCGCTGACAGGTAGAGAAGTTTTATATTAACCCGAAACTGGGAATATTTGTTTTTTGGGACTTGCGTATGAAAGTTAAAGTAGTTTATCTATCGGGTAAATTACGTACAAATTGCGATCTTTGGGTGTACGTCTTTTGTTAAATTAAATAGATCCAGCGCCGCGATCCCTCCCAAAGATACGATCTACTATATGCGATGGGACCAGATTGAAGCGGTAAAAGAGCGGATACCCCCTTAACAAATACCGTATATAGAACCTCTGGGCAAGTCCTTGCTCCCGATCGACCGCATCAAAACAGACCGCTGTAGCGTTCCTCGGCCCAAGGTTCGCCCCGCTGGTGGTAGCCGTTGCGTTCCCAAAAACCGAGTTCTTCGGTTTCGGTAAACTCCAAGCCGTTAATCCATTTAGCGCTTTTCCAAGCGTACAAGTGCGGAACTACCAGCCGCATCGGGCCGCCGTGGTCTGGGGATAGGGGTTCGCCGAAGAGGGTGTGGGCGAAAAAGTTTTCTTCTCGGAGGAAGTCGGCGATCGCAATGTTAGTGGTGTAGCCGCCGTAGCAGTGTTCCAGGACGTGCAGAGCTTTCGGATCGACTTCTATGTAGTTCATAAAATCTGTGACTTTGACTCCCGTCCACTGCACGTCAAGTTTTGACCACCGGGTGACGCAGTGAAAATCCGCAGTAAAGTTACTTTGGGGCATGGCCTTGAAGTCCGACCAAGTGAAGGTTTGTGGTTTGGCCAATCCCCAGACTTTAAATTCCCAACTCTCAATGCTGACGGAGGGTGTATCGCCGTAGGTCAGCACGGGAAAGCCCTTGGCGAGGTATTGACCCGGGGGGACGCGATCGCTGTTTTCTGATTCAGGCTTGCGAAAAAATTTGCCCAGCATTGATTCACGCTCTACACTAACTGCCTGCAATCCTCACTATAACTTGCTGATATGGGCGCATCGCAATTAATCTCAAGGTAGAAAGCAAAAGCACTTCTGCCGAAATAAAAATTCCCAAATCCTGCCTGATGCCAACCTACTTCTGCCTTTAGAGAGATGCGAAGCTAAAAATTACAAAATATATCACCCCAGAGTATTAATTTGTTAATCTTAAATCATATCGCAATTAATGGTGCATTTCCGAATCTTTGATGTATTGTAAATATGCTGAGATGCCATATGTAAAAAAATTGATGGGGTAAAAATCATGTTCACACCTTGCTTGATTCCGTTGGCGGTCTGCTTTATTGCTTTGTTGGTGGCTGTGGGGACTGACAACAGAACGCTAGACGGAATTCCGGCTCCCATAGCTGCAATTATTGGAGTGTGTTCGTTAATTTGGTTTGTGGCGGTCTGTCCTTGGTTTGTTGAACTCGCTCTAGTCTTGGCGGTGGTGGTTTTGGGCAAAGCTTACCTGCAAAAAATCTTGAACGTTGGCTGAATTTACAGGGCTAGCGCTCAAGACAGTTGCGGGAGCGCGATCGGGTGCTGCTACCTTGTTGAGATTTTCGCAATTTGTCTGGCTATGTTCTCAGATGGGGTCGCCAAAGCGGAAGCAACCCCAGCATTGGTGAAATTCAATTTAGATATTTCGGTTAAAAATTAGAACATAAAAATCGACAGAGAAACCCAGTTTATCTAAGATAAACCGGGTTTGTGGGAGGCTAAAATTTTCACAAATCCCGCAAGACTTGCTTAGGAATTAGGCACTCGGAACCGAAGAAACCGGGTTTCTGAGTCGAGGAGTGTGGCTGTATGTGCGTCAAATGGCGAGCTGTTAAATTGGCAAGCGATTGATATCTTTATTAGAACCAACTACTACCATCGCCTCGCCCTTTTTCAAGCGTTCGTTTGGCTGCGGATTGATCTCGAACTTGTCGGCGCGACCGACTGCTAGCAAGTTCAAACCGTACCTGCGCCGGAGATCTAATTCCGAGATGGTTTTACCGTCAAACTTTTCAGGAACCAGCAACTCAACGATGCTGTGATCTGGGTCGAGGTCAAAGCGTTCTAAAATGCTGGGTTGTGTAAGAATCCGGGCTAAAGAGCAGCCCATTTCTCGTTCGGGAAAAACTACATGATCTGCGCCGACTTTTTTCAACAGTTTTAAGTGAGTTTCCGAAGAAGCTTTGGCTATTACGTGAGTTACGCCGCCTTCCTTAAGATTTAGGGTGGTGGTAATGCTTTCTGCTAGGTAATTGCCGATCGCAACAATCACTGTTTCAAATTCAAATATACCAGCTTCCGCAAGAGCGCTAGGCTCTGTAGAATCTAACTGCACAACGTGAGCAGCAATACGATCGGTCAAAGCTTGAGTTACTTTTTTTTCATCGGTGTCAACTCCCAAGACTTCGTAACCCAAGCCGTGCAGAGTCGAACACACAGCTTTGCCGAAGCGTCCCAAACCAATAACTGCAAACTGCTTGTTTTCGGCGCGCAAAGTCCGAAAAAAATTTAAAGATGACAGGTTCACTGAATATCCAGCGCTGAGCGTCTTGCTGTTTAAATTTTAGCAGACACAGCGCCGCCTCCTTTTGATTTTTGGGTAAGTAGTAAAAGTTGATTTGGGTTGTCACCCATTGTTTAGATTATCAGCAACGAGGCAGGATTTTTTTATCCGACTAACAAACTTTCCTCAGCATACTTAAAAGACCTGGGTTTTGGGTCGCCGAAGGCAGCACTCATCAGCAGCAACACGCCAACCCGACCTACATACATTGTAGCAATCAAAACCAACTTACCGATCGCTGAAATCTTGGCTGTAATTCCTGTGGAAAGACCGACCGTGGCAAAGGCTGAAACTGCCTCAAGCAGCGCTGCGATAAATTCTACTTGGGGATTAGTCATCTCAATTAAAATTGCAGATGTGAACGCGACCAACAGGGAACCGAAGACTACGCTAATGGTTTTCAGAATCATTGCTGGTGGGATTTGGCGCTGATAGCACTCCACATCTTCCTGGCCTTCGAGAACTGCTGCGGTACAGCAAAATAATATCCGAAAAGTTGTGGTTTTGATGCCACCGCCGGTGCTGCCGGGACCTGCGCCGATAAACATCAGCGCAACGGTCAGAAATAACCCGGCTTCGCTCATTTTGCCAATGTCAATTGTATTGAATCCCGCCGTGCGGGGAGTAACAGATTGAAACCAAGCAGCCATCAATTTTTGAGGAAAATTGAGAGAACCGAAAGTTGCTGGGTTGTTGTATTCCAGCACCAAAAAAGCTAGCGTTCCTAAAATTAAAAGAACAGCAGTTGTACTGGTAACGACTTTGAAATTTAGGGAAAAAACTGTGCAAATAGGGCTTTTGTTGAAGCGATCGCGCAGCCACAGGTACATTTCCATAATTACTTGATAGCCGATTCCCCCAAATATGATTAAACCGCTGACTGTGAAGTTAATCACAGGCGAATTGATGTACTGGATTAAATTATCTGAATACAGGCTGAAACCAGCATTGTTAAAGGCATTAACGCTGTGAAATATAGCAGACCACACACCTTCTTTAAATCCGTATTGGGGGACGAAAACCGTCATCAGCAAAAACACTCCTGTTAATTCAAACAAAAGCGTTGTTGCTAGAATTGACTGCACGAGTTGTACTACGCCGGCTAGCCCGGATTTGTCGAGAGATTGTTGCAGGGCAATTTTGTCTTTCAAGCAAAAGCGGCGACCCAATAGCAGCAGCAAGAAAGTCGTGGCTGTCATGTAGCCCAAGCCTCCTATTTGCACCAGTAAAACGAGGCACAGTTGCCCCCAAAAAGAGTAATATTTTCCGACATCCACAACCGACAAGCCCGTGACGCAGACAGCGGAAGTAGAGGTAAACAGTGCTGTTATTGGATCGCTCCAACTTCCATCAATTGTGGAAAAGGGCATCATCAGTAATAGAGCACCTGCGAGGATGACAGCGAGAAAGCCCAAAGCAATGGTTCGCGAGACAGTCATTCGATTTTAGATTTTAGATTTTAGATTTTAGATTTTAGAGGGAACCCACAAATCGATTTTAGATTTGAGGTTTGAGAGGGAAGCCACAAATCGATTTTAGATTTGAGATTTTAGAGGCAGCCCACAATATCGATCGTCGGGCTTGAAATCAAGACATCTTTGTCTGGCGAGTGCCTGCGGTCGATCGAACTCAATCGCCAAATTCTATGACAACATCGGGAAAATAACGGTAGAATTCCTTTAATAACTTGCAATCCGGCGATGACATCAACACTTTACCAGCAAATTCAGCAACTTTACGACGCTTCTAGCGGTTTGTGGGAGCAGGTGTGGGGCGAACATATGCACCACGGTTACTACGGCCCGGATGGCAATTTGAAAAAAGAGCGCCGACAGGCTCAGATAGATTTGATAGAAGAACTGCTGGGCTGGGCTGGAGTCCCCTCAGAGAAGGCACTCTGTGAACCTTACCGCATTCTCGATGTCGGTTGCGGGATCGGTGGCAGCACGCTGTATTTGACCGAAAAGTTTAGTTCGAGCGCTCAAAATAATTTAAAGTTGGATGGCGGGAGCGATCCTGATTTTAGCAGATCGCCCGAACCCTATAAAACGGGCGCTAGCGTTACAGCGACCGGGATTACTCTGAGTCCGGTACAGGCCAACAGAGCGACCGAACGCGCTAAAATTGCTGGGCTAGAAAGCAATGTCAATTTTTTGGTAGCCGATGCTTTGAATATGCCTTTTTCTGACGAGTCATTCGACTTGGTTTGGTCGCTCGAAAGTGGCGAACATATGCCCGACAAAATTAAGTTTTTGCAGGAATGCTGCCGCGTACTCAAGCCGGGAGGAACTTTGATTTTGGCAACTTGGTGTCACCGCCCGGTGGGAGAAACGGCGGGAGAATTAACTGATGAAGAGAGAAAGGAATTGGCAGAAATTTACCGGGTTTATGCTTTGCCTTATGTGATTTCTTTGCCGGAATACGAGGAAATTGTCCGCAGTTTGCCTTTGACAAGTATTCGCACCGCTGATTGGTCAAAAGCTGTTGCTCCTTTTTGGGATGTGGTGATCGATTCTGCTTTTACTCCGAGCGCGATTTGGGGTTTGCTGACTAGCGGTTGGACGACTATTCAAGCTGCACTTGCTCTCGGATTGATGAGCCGTGGATATCAGAGCGGATTGATTCGTTTCGGGCTGATTTGTGCTGTAAAATAACAGGGATAGATCGGAGAAGTTTTGAGTTTTGGCTTAAGGGGTAAGGTGTTCTTCGGAGCATGGGTGTCAACTTAAGATTAAACCTAGTATCAGTCTACTGTTTGACTATTAATCCCTCGCTCGCCCCTTAACTTGCCTCCAACTCACTTCCTACTCCCCTTAAAAAGGGAGAAGAGCGCTCAAAGTGAGTCTTCTTAAGGGGGATGCGAGAGGGAGCGATCCTAGGTTATAAACGAGAGATATAAAGGGTTTTAGGCAATTCTTGACATGAATGAGTAAGGTGCGCAATGCGCACCCTACAGAATGTTATTTTTTTTGTGCGGGTGTGAGTTTTATGAGCAACGATTCGATTAACAAGTCTTGGATTGATAAAAATGGCTCGGCTCCGCAAAGCTGGGTGAGGGCATTTTGGGAGTTTTCTCGACCGCACACAATTGTGGGCACTAGCTTGAGTGTATTGGCTTTGTACGCGATCGCCCAAAGCGCGCGGCTGTTTGTGAATCCTGTATTTTGGCCCCTAGCTTTTGCCTGGTTGGCTTGCATTTGCGGCAATATTTATATTGTGGGATTGAACCAGTTAGAAGATGTTGAAATTGATAAAATTAATAAGCCGTATTTGCCGATAGCCTCGGGAGTATTTTCTCGGAAAACCGGGGAATTAATTGTAATTGCCACGGGAATTCTAGCAATTTTGACGGCTGTTTTACAAGGCCCGTTTTTGCTGGCTACTGTTGGCGTTAGTTTGGCGATAGGGACTGCTTATTCTCTGCCACCAATTCGGCTGAAGCGTTTTCCTTTTTGGGCGGCACTGTGCATTTTTACTGTGCGGGGCGCGATCGTAAATTTAGGGTTATTTTTGCACTTTAATTGGGTGTTGGGTTTGGGAACGGCGAAAAGCGCTTTTTCTGGCTGGAGTTTGAAGAGTGTGTCTTTTGCGATTCCTGCAGAAGTTTGGGTGCTGACGATTTTTGTCGTGGTGTTTACGTTTGCGATCGCCATTTTTAAAGATATCCCCGACATGGAAGGGGACAAGCAATATAATATTACTACGTTTACGATTGAGCTGGGCAAGCCGGCCGTCTTTAATTTATCTCGCTGGGTGTTGACGGTTTGTTATTTGGGCGCGACTTTGGCGGGAGCGATCGTATTGTCTAATGTTAATTTAGTGTTTCTGGCAGTTTCTCATTTGGCGGCTTTGGGTTTGATGTGGTTTTGGAGCGCGAAAGTTGATTTGGACGATAAAATAGAAATTGCTGCATTTTATCAGTTTATCTGGAAGTTGTTTTTCTTAGAATATCTGATTTTTCCCGCAGCTTGTTTGTTGGGGTAGAAGGGGAAGAAGGAAGAAGGAAGAAGGAAGAAGGAAGAAGGAAGAAGTAAGAAGGAAGAAGGAAGAAGGAATGGGGAAGAAGGAAGGAAGAAGGAAGGAAGAGTTAACAAATTAGAACAATTTGACAATCACCAGTTAGCGAACTCCCAAACAACAAAGACTACTATGGCTTCTCAAAAAAAAATTCGGAAATCTGCCTGCAAACTGGGTGCCGAAGACTCTTTGAAATTAGCTTGGGAACATCACCAAGCGGGCCGTTTGTTAGAAGCTGAGAATTTGTACCGGCAAATAATACAAGTGCAGCCGGAATCAGCAAACGTGCTGTGCTTGTTGGGAATAGCGACGAGACAGCAGGGAAAAATTGCCGAAGCGATCGACTTTTACGAACAGGCGATCGCCCAAAACCCCGATTTTGTAGAAGCACATTTAAATAAGGCTAATGTTTTGCTGGATGTAGGCGAGTATAAAAGGGCGATAGCCAGTTACGAACAAGTCATCAAAATCGAGCCAAATTCCGCACTCGCTTACAATAATTTGGGCTGGATTAAACAGCAAATAGGCGAAATAGACGCAGCTATTTTATATTACCAAACAGCGCTGCGACTCGACCCCAACCTGCACGAAACAGCGCACAACTTAGGACATTTATTTAAACAAAAAAATCAATTAAACGAGGCGATAGCTTATTACCTCCACGCTTTAAAATTAAATCCAAATTTGACATATTCTCTGATGGGGTTGGGAACAGTTCTGCAACAGCAGGGGAAATTAGCAGAAGCTTTCAACTGCTACCAGCAAGCTGTAATACTAGAGCCAAATAATCCCGAAGCTCACAACAATGTAGGAGCATTTTTCCACGAACAAGGCAATGTAAAAGCAGCAATATCCCACTACCGACAAGCATTAAACTTAAAGCCAGACTTCGTGGAGGCTATTAATAATCTCGGACACGCTTTGGTCGATTTAGGAGAATTTCAAGAGGCTTTTTCTTGTCACAGTCGAGCCTTGCAATTGCAGCCAGACAACGCCACCGCCCACCTGGAATTAGGTTTGACTTTGCTATTGTTCGGAGATTTTCAGCGGGGTTTTGCTGAATACGAGTGGCGGTGGCGCACTCCGCAACTATCGTCGAGGCAATTTAAACAGCCTGTTTGGGATGGTTCGGATTTGCAGGGGAAAACTATTTTACTCCACGTCGAGCAAGGCTTCGGCGATTCTATTCAGTTTATTCGCTACGCGCCAATTATTCGCAGCCAAGGCGCTAAAGTTATGGTGGCTTGCTATCCAGAACTGATGCGGTTGTTTGCGACAGTTGCCGGCATTGAATATTTATCAGTTAGTCTTGAAGGTTTGCCAGAATTTGACGTTCACGCACCCCTGATGAGTTTGCCGCGAATTGTGGGGACTACTCTGGAAACAGTACCGGCAAATGTTCCTTATTTAGCTCCGCCTGATGAGTGCAAGTTTGCGCTTTCTTCTGATGCAAAATTGAAGGTAGGGATTGTTTGGGGAGGGAACCCGCAGCGCCGTAAAAACAATCAGCGTTCTTGCAGTTTGAGCGATTTTATTCAATTTTTGGATATTCCGGGAATCGCTTTTTATAGTTTACAAAAAAACTTGTCCCAGAGCGATCGCACTTTGTTGAACCAACACTTAGTGCCGGATTTGAGTCCGCATTTGAGCGACTTTGCTGATACCGCTTCTGCGATATCTCAACTGGATTTAGTGATTAGTGTGGATACGGCTGTGGCGCACTTAGCCGGTGCTTTAGGAAAACCGGTTTGGGTGCTGCTTTCTTTTGCTCCTGACTGGCGCTGGCTGCTGGAGCGTGAAGACAATCCTTGGTATCCAACTGCGAGGCTTTTCCGCCAAAGTCAGCCGGAAAGTTGGCAAGAATTGTTTGAAGAAGTAAAGGCGGCTTTGAGTTTATTTGCGATCGCCAATACTGCTAGTTATTCCGAGGATTCTGCCCAAGCTCAGCTTGACTTCGTTTCGCTCGCAATGACTGCTAATAATACGCCTGACCTCGATTCTGTGGCTCTCGAAATGACAGGTGGAAGCGTGCTTCAAGAGAGTAAACAAATATTTTTGATGGCGAGCGAAGTGTTAGCAGAAGGCTCCGCAGCTAAGCAATCGCAGGGGATTGAGACATCGGTTGCGATCATCGGAACGGCTGGCGATAATTTGGTTGTTTTAGAGGATTTATTGCGGCAAGCAGAACATTTAATGGAAACAGGCGATAAAGAAGAGGCGATCGCTCTTTACGAACAGATAATATCTCTTGACCCAAATTGCGTCCAAGCGCGGATTAATTTTGGTTTTCTCCAGCAAGAAAAGGGCGAATTAGACGCAGCTATCCCGCATTACCGAGAAGCTTTAGCGATCGATCCAAATATTCCTCAAACAGCTTACAACTTGGCAAAAATTTTTGAGGAACAAGGTCAAGTGGAAGAGGCGATCGCACATTACGAGCAAGCTCTTGTCGCTGAACCTAATTTCGTTCCCGCACTGATTAATTTAGCGGTGGCGCTGCAAGAAAAAGGCGAACTTGCAAGGGCGATCGAGCTGTACTGGCGAGCGCTGGAAATTCATCCGCATAGCTGGGAAGCTTACAACAATCTCGCAACAGTGTTGCAAGAACAGGGCAATTTAGAAGATGCGCTGGAGTATTATCACAAAGCTCTAGAATTGCTGCCGGATTTTGTGGAAGCTATCAACAATTTAGGCAGGACGTTTCTGGAAAAAGGCGCGGTAGAAGATGCGATCGCCTGTTACAGACGGGCGATTCATTTAAGCCCCAACCACGCTAGCGCTCACCTGAATTTGTCCTTGGCTTTGCTGTTGGTGGGAGATTTGGAAAATGGTCTCGCTGAATATGAGTGGCGCTGGCAAATTAAAGAATTTCACACTGGTCATTCCTGTTTCTTGACGGGGCCGGATAATACTGTTTCGGCGAGAGAATACCGGCCGCTATGGGACGGTTCTGATTTGGTGGGAAAGACTATTTTGCTGCACGCCGAACAAGGTTTAGGCGATTCGCTTCAGTTTATTCGCTACGCTGCGATCGTCAAAAATAAAGGCGGTAGGGTAATTGTTGGCTGTTACCCGCAATTGCACCGTTTGTTTGCAACGGTTGACGGCATTGATTTGCTAATAGTTAAAGGCGAGCCGCTGCCGGAATTTGACGTGCAAGCGCCGATGTTGAGTTTGCCCTATATTCTTGGTACAAAGCTGGAAACAATACCGGCAAATACTGCTTATTTATCTCCGCCAGCGGGTGCTGAATTTACACTTCTGCCCGATCGCACTTTGAAAGTTGGCATTGTCTGGGCGGGAAATCCAAAACACCGCAAAAATAAGCAGCGTTCGTGCAGTTTGAGTCAGTTTCTGCCGCTTTTGGACGTTTCGGGGGTAAGTTTTTACAGTTTACAAAAAGAGGTTTCCGAGGCCGATCGCGCGCTGTTGAATCAAACGCCGATAGTAGATTTAAGCCCGCATTTTGGCGATTTGGCCGATACTGCTGCTGCGATCGCCAAATTGGATTTAGTGATTAGTGTCGATACCGCTGTCGCCCATTTGGCGGGCGCTTTGGGCAAACAAGTGTGGATTTTGCTGGCGTTTTCGCCGGATTGGCGGTGGCTGTTGGAGCGTGAAGATAGTCCTTGGTATCCAAGCGCAAGGCTGTTTCGCCAGCATCAGCGGGGCAACTGGGAGGGTGTTTTCGCTCGGGTTGGGGAAGCTTTAGGCGCGGTTGCTGCGGCATTTGTGCCGGCGGATTCGGCGGATGCAGAGTTTCGGTTGGGCGTTGATTTGCAGCAGCAAGCCGATTTTGGCGGTGCGATCGAATGTTATGAGCGGGCGATCGCGATCGATCCTAATTACGCAGCCGCCTACAGCAATTTAGGCGTTGTCAAACAGCAAACGGGCAGGCTAACAGAGGCGATCGCGCACTACCGACAAGCCCTAGCAATCGACCGGAATTTGGCGGAAACTGCGAGCAATTTGGGCAGCGCGCTCGCGGAAGCAGGGGAGACTGAAGAGGCGATCGCAGAATACGAGCGGGCGCTTTCTTTGAACCCGAATTGCGCGGAAGCGCTGATTAATTTGGGCCTGTTGCGGGAAGAGCAAGGGGATGTTGCGGAAGCTGTAAGCTGCTACGAGCAAGCGATTCAAGTCAATCCTAATTGCGCGGTGGCTTATTTGAATTTGGGAATTGCTTTAGAGGGGCAAGGGGAGGAAGGGAAAGCGATCGCGAATTATGAACGGGCGATCGCGATCGAGCCAAATTATGTGGACGCCCTGCATCATTTAGCATACGCCTCGATCCGACAGGGCAAAATTCCCGATGCGATCGCATACCACGATCGAGCTCTGGCGCTGCAACCGGATTTGGTAGAAACCGATCTCGCTTTCGGGAGTTCGCTGTCAAACCCAGATAAGTTGGATGAGGATCTAGCTGTTTGCCAGCAAGCGATTCAGGCATTGCCAGCCAGTGCGCAGGCTCACTGCAATCTGGGAATTGTCCTGCAGAAACAGGGCAAAATTGAAGATGCGATCGCCTGCTATCAGCAAGCTTTGAGCCTGAAACCCGGCTTTCCAGAAGCTTTAAACAATCTCGGCAAAGCTTTTGAGGAAGCGGGAAAAATGGCAGAGGCGATCGATTGTTACCGTCGGGCGATCGAACTCAAACCCGGTTATCTCAATCCCCTCACCAGTTTGGCAAGTGCTTTGCACGATCGCGGACAATTTGCAGATGCTGTCACCTGCTACAGCCAAGCAGTAAAATTTAATGTCGCTAACCCCGAAGCTCACCTAAATTTAGGTTTAGTTTTGCTGCTGTCGGGAGACTTTCAGCGCGGTTTTTGCGAGTACGAATGGCGACTCCTAGTTAAAGAAAAACAGTTCCAGCCCCAGAACTTTATTCAGCCGCTTTGGGATGGCAAAGATTTGCAGGGAAAAACTATTTTGCTTTGCCCGGAACAGGGTTTAGGCGATGCAATTCAGTTTATCCGCTACGCAGATTTAGTCAAGCAAAAAGGCGGTAGGGTAATTGTTTGGTGTTTGCCGCAGTTGCAGCGCTTGTTTGCACAAGTTTCGGCAATCGATGGATTAATAGTTAATCCAGAGAATGCGCCGGATTTTCAAGTGCGCGCGCAGCTAATGAGTTTGCCTCAGCTTCTGGGAACAACTTTAGAAACTATACCGGCGAAAGTTCCTTATTTAGCTCCGCCGCCCGGTGAGGAATTTACTCTCAGTCCAACTGCTAATTTGAAAGTAGGGATTGTGTGGTCTGGAAATTCTCAATATTCCCAAAATAAGGTGCGATCGTTACCGCTGAATTTGTTAACCAAACTGTTAGATATTCCCGGAGCCGATTTTTACAGCTTGCAAAAGGAAATGACAGCAGACGAGCGCGCTTTGTTAGAGCAAATGCCCGTCACAGATTTAAGCTCTTATTTGCACGACTTTGCCGATACTGCGGCGGCAATCTCGGCTCTGGATTTAGTGATTTCTGTAGATACTTGTGTGGCGCACTTGGCTGGTGCTTTGGGCAAACCAGTGTGGATTTTGCTGTGTTTTGTGCCGGATTGGCGGTGGATGTTGCAACGCGAAGATAGTCCTTGGTATCCAAGTGCAAGGCTGTTTCGCCAGTCAACAGCGGGAGATTGGGAAGGAGTTTTAGCTCGGGCTGCTTTGGCGCTGAGAGAAAAAATTGTCCAGCATCAAGAAGCTTTACCGCCAAGAGAAACTCAAACTAATACAGAATTATATCAAAAACAGTTCAATCAGGGAAATATTCTCAAGTCGCAAGGAAGATTTGCGGATGCGATCGCTTATTTTAAAAATGCTTTAGTTTTGCAGCCGAATTCGATAGAAGCCGCCACTAATTTGGCCGTGACGCTGCACCAAACAGGCGATTTAGCCGAAGCTGCCACCTATTATCAGCGCGCGATAGAAATCGACCCTAACTGCGCTCAAGCGCAGAATAACTTGGGTATTTTGCTGCAAGATCGAGGCAATATAGCCGATGCTGTATCTTGCTTTCAAAAGGCGATCGCCCTGAATCCGATTTACGTCAAAGCTCTCAACAATCTCGGCGCGACACTCCAGCAGCAGGGCGAGTTACCGAGTGCGATCGCCTGTTTTCATCAAGCACTTTCTGTCAATTCCAATTACGTGCCTGTTCTGGTAAATTTGGGTGTGGCGCTGCAAGCAAAATGTCAGTTAGCCGAGGCAGAACGCCTTTACGAGCGTGCAATTGAAGCAGAACCGAACAATCCTAAAGGACACTATCACCTGGGAACTTTATGCTTGGGTGCGGGCAAAATAGAACAGGCAATTTCTAGCTTGGAACAAGCAATATCATTAGATCCAAGTTATGTAGAAGCATTTACTAATTTAGGCAGTGCTGTTGAACAATTAGGAGACGCTAATCGGGCTATTGCCTGTTATAAAAAAGCTCTTGAAATAGATGCGAACTGTATTAAAGCTCACTTCAATTTAAGCTTAGTATTGCTGTTGACTGGGGACTTACCGCGCGGTTTAGCAGAATACGAGTGGCGCTGGCAAACAGAACAGGCGAAAAAATTGCCACGGTTGAATTTTGACCAACCGGTTTGGGACGGTTCAGATTTGAACGGGCAAACTATTTTGCTCCGATCCGAACAAGGTTTGGGCGATGCAATTCAATTTGTGCGATACGCGGCAATTGTGCAGCAAAAAGGCGGCAAAGTAATCATTTCTTGCTATCAAGAACTGAAGCGTTTGTTTAAGCAGATTCCTGGGATTGAACAAGTGGTGGTTCGGATGGATGAATTGCCGGATTTCCAAGTGCAAGCACCGCTGATGAGTTTACCGCATATTCTGGGAACAAATTTAGAAAATATACCGGCAAATGTTCCTTATTTAGCTGCGCCCCCGAATTGGCAATTTTCCCTAAATTCCGAGCGCAATTTCAAAGTTGGGATTGTGTGGGCGGGCAGTTCGGAACATTTAAAGGATTTTCAGCGATCGAGCGATTTAAGCTATTTTCTGCAATTGTTAGATATTCCCGGTGTAAGTTTTTACAGTCTTCAGAAAGAAGTGTCAGCGGGCGATCGTACTTTGTTAACTCAAATTCCGGTGATAGATTTGAGCGACAATTTGAACGATTTTGCCGATACTGCGGCGGTGATATCGCAACTAGATTTAGTAATTTCCGTGGATACCGCTGTCGCGCACTTAGCCGGTGCTTTGGGTAAACCCGTATGGATTTTGCTGTATTTTATGCCGGATTGGCGGTGGATGTTGGAACGCGAAGACAGCCCTTGGTATCCGACGGCGCGGCTGTTTAGGCAGCAAACACCCGGCGATTGGGTGGGAGTTTGCGATCGGGTAAAAATAGCCTTAAAACACCTAATCTCTACTCGTTTCCAGGAAGAGCCTGGTAACGCAGATCCCGAGGCTGCGCCTCGATTTTCCTTATCGCCCGCACAGGTACAATTTCACCTAGCAAATGCCTTAAAAAAACAAGGTAAAAAAGCAGATGCAGCCGCTCGCTACGAACAAGTAATTGCCGCCTCGCCACGCCACGCAGAAGCCCACAGTTATTTAGGTTATCTCAAACAGGAAAACGGGCAAATAGCCTCGGCTATTGTTCATTACCAAAAATCGCTAAAACTCAATCCCAACCAGGCTGAAACTAACTTATACTTGGGCTCCGCCCTCGAAGAGCAGGGACAAGTCGCAGAGGCGATCGACTTCTACAATCAAGCAATTCAACTATGTCCAAACTCGCCAAATTGGCGCTTGAGACTAGCCTTAGCTTTGCTTTTAACTGGAAATTATGAGCGCGGTTTTACGGAGTACGAATCGCGCTGGCAAACTCAAGAATTGGAGCAGCGCTATTTTGAGCAACCACTTTGGGACGGCTCTGATTTGCAGGGAAAAACAATTTTATTGCACCCAGAACAAGGTTTTGGCGATACGATACAGTTTATCCGCTACGCACCTTTAGTCAAGCAAAAAGGCGGCAAAGTTGTTGTGGCTTGTCATGTCATGCTGAAGCGTTTATTTGAAGGAATTGCAGGAGTCGATCGAGTAGTAGTGCGGCCGAGCGATATGGTGGATTTTCAAGTGCAAGCCCCGCTGCTAAGTTTGCCGCGAATTCTGGGAACGACTTTGGACAATCTACCGGCGAATATTCCTTATTTAGCCCCGCCACAGGATTTTAAATTTTCCCTAGAGCCGAACAATCAACTAAAAGTAGGTATTGTGTGGGCGGGCGGCCCGCTGCACCGCAACAATCATCAGCGATCGTGTAAATTGAGCGATTTTGTGAAATTTTTAGATGTTCCGGGAGCGAGTTTTTACAGCCTTCAGAAAGATATGTCAGCGGGCGATATCACTTTATTAAATCAACAGCAAATTGAAGATTTGAGCGAACATTGCGTCGATTTTGCCGACACCGCAGCAATTATTTCCCAACTGGATTTAGTAATTTGCGTTGACACTGCTGTGGCTCATTTAGCGGGTGCTTTAGGCAAACCTGTCTGGGTTTTGCTGTCTTTTGTTCCCGATTGGCGGTGGATGCTGGAACGCGAAAATAGCCCTTGGTATCCCACTGTGCGTCTGTTTCGCCAGCAAAAAGCGGGTGATTGGGATGGAGTTTGCGATCGTATAAAAGCAGCCTTGCTAGAGAGGGCGGGCACGGAGGCACCGCCCTTACAATCTACTCGTTATCAGGCTGAGCCTGGCAACGCAGATTCTGATGCTCAGTCTCAAATCCAACGCCCAGAAACTCCCCCACAAATTACCGGAATCGGCATTAGTTGGCCAGTCAGCATCACCACCGGCTGGGGAATTTACGGCATGAATTTAACACTGCAACTGCTGCGAAATTCCGCCTGGGAAGTTGCACTTTTAGTACCGCCATCTATTACCTCAGAATCTATCAATCCGCTGCATAAATCCCTGTTATTACCTGTAGTAGAAAAGCAGAAAAATTTTCAGGAATTAGTAACCGCAAATTCAGACAAACAGATTACTTGCAACTTTCCCGTACTTTACGCTTTGGGGAATAATTTAGCATCCTCTGGAGTTGAGAATCAAATTACCAGCGCTTCTCAAATAGGAGTAATATTTTTTGAAGACAGGCGAATCACAGCAGAAGCACTAGAAAAAGCCAAAAAATATAGCGCAATTGTCGCAGGTTCTAACTGGAATGCGGATGTTTTGAGAAGCTGCGGCTTGACTAATGTGGCGATGGTAAATCAAGGAATTGACCCCGCAATTTTCCATCCTGCACCCAAATCTAATCTATTTGGCGATCGCTTCGTCATTTTCTCCGGCGGCAAACTGGAATATCGCAAAGGTCAAGATATTGTAATTGCCGCTTTCAAACGATTTCGCGCCAAACATCCAGAGGCTTTGTTACTAACAACATGGCACAACTTTTGGCCTCAGTATATGTTAGGAATCGAACAAACCGGAAACGTTGCCGGACTTCCCAATATCAACCGCGACGGAAGTTTAGGAATTTCCCAATGGTTAGCGGCTAACGGTTTGCCAGTTGACTCTTTTATCGACATCGGCTTAATTCCCAATCACCTCGCCGGACAAATTTTGCGAGAAGCCGACTGCGCTGTTTTCACCAACCGCTGCGAAGGCGGCACTAATTTAGTCGCGATGGAAAGTATGGCCTGCGGAATTCCGACTATTTTATCAGCAAATACTGGTCATTTAGACTTAATTTACCATAACATTTGCTATCCTTTATCGAATCAGGGACGAGTTAAACCGACTGCTCATTTTTCCGGTGTAGAAGGTTGGGGAGAGTCTGAGGTTGCAGAAGTTGTTGAGGCTTTGGAGCAAGTTTATATTAATCGCGAAGAGTCAAAAAGTCGCGGCTTAGCTGCGGCTAATTTTATGCTCAATTGGACTTGGGAAAAACAGGTTAAGCGCTTTCTTGCTGTTATATCAAATTCGCTTTAACAATCATCTTTTTCCGGCGAAGAGAATTCGCTACTACACAAACAAAGTTTTTTTTGGGACTAAAAAATAAATAATCAAGATTAACTTGTGATTTTTCCCAATAGCTTTTCAGCACTATTCACGCTTTCCATCTCGTAAATTTCCCGGTTGTAACAAACAATTTGTGCTACCAACTTTTGATGATATTGCTGAGCTTTAGCCAACATAGAACCCTGGGAACGCCGATAATTGACAACTACTTCTCTCGTTCCCAAAAAGGGAATATTATGCTTGTGGCAGTTAACCCAAAACTCCCAATCTTCGTAACCTTCTTTCATCCCAACTTTGTACCCGCTGACCAAATCCAAAATAGATTTGTGATAGAGTGAAGACGGGTGAATCATGTTAGATTGCTTGATTTTTTCGGGAGAATATAACTCGTAACTGGGTACTATGCGATTTTCAGTGCCAAACATTTGATAAGAACCAAAAGCTACGCAAGGTGTATTTGATTTTAAACATATTTCTAAAAGGTCAGTCAAGGCGTTTTCAGCTAGGATATCATCGGCATCTAAAGGCATGATGTATTCACCGTTTGCTGCTGCTATGCCAGCATTTCTAGCACTTGAAAGCCCTTGATTTGTTTGTTCTACAAGCCTAATTTGATATTGGGAATTTGCTACTATTAAAGTTTTGGCAACTGTGCTGGTAGTATCTAAGCTGCCGTCATTGACAATGATAATTTCCCAATTTGTGTAAGTTTGGTTAATCACGCTAGTTACTGCTTCCAGCAAAAAATGAGATTGATTGTAGCAGGGAATAATCACAGATACCAAAGGTCGATCTGCCAATTGTGGCGATGCTGAAACTTGTTTGACACTTTCTGATTGTAAATTATGTGCCGAATTTCTAGCAGCTTGCAAGCTGTAAAGATAAATCTTGGGATGGACGATGGCTAATTGATTCAGATCGGTATTTTGATACTCATTTACTAACTTTGGATATCTCGACAAGTATTCTTGTTTGACAAAAATCAAGATATTCTGAGCGTACCAAGGCTCTATTTTGTCATTGTTCCATATTTTTTTTCTCAAGCAGTCAATAACTGCATAGCCGTTTTTCTGAAAGTAATAAACCCAATATTGTGGCCACTGTTCGTTAACGTGTTCGACGCCTCCTTGAAATGGTATCGCAGCAGAAAACAGAATCACTGGTGCTAGTTGAGTGAGAGAATTAACAAAATTTTCGGCACAGGTAGCCGGCAAATGTTCGGCAACTTCCAGAGAAATTGCTAAGTCAAAATTTCTGTTTATTTGCAGCGGTTGCTTTAAATCGGCGGATTGGAACTGATTTAAAGGAATTTGTAAAATAGTGCGATCGACATAATCGCCATCTATTCCCAAACAATCAGCGATTCCCAACTTGTGAAACGCAGCTAACCAACTTCCCGTACCGCAGCCCACATCTACCACACTTTTAGGTAAAATGGGTTGCAGCAAGTCTAACAGCAGGGGAATAATTTCTTTAGCAGAAGCGCGAGTTCCTTCTCCGATTAATTGGTAAAAATCTCTTGTATAAGATGACTGTTGGTTTTGATTTGTTTGGCTGGCTGTTTGAGAATTAATTGTCTCTAAACTGCTAATATTGTAACCGTGCAAATGTGCTGGCAACTGCCAGGAAATATTAGGGTCGGGTTGATGTTTTACTGGCTCGACATTGCCCCGCCAAGCAGCCCCCATAATTTGCATTGTTTGATATACTACTGTTTGCCATCCCCTTTGCTTCAAGTAATCTAAACCTTTACCAACATCTGGAGCAGTTAAATCGTGAAATAAAATTATTGCATCTTGCTCAGCCAATTTTTCGCACGCAATGGCATCATTTAACGGCCCATCACCTCCGTGTTCTCCGTCAATAAAAATTAACGACCATTTGCGGTTGAATTGAGCGGAAAATTCTTCTACTCTTTGGGGGCTGTAGCCTGGTATTAGCTCGACTGATGTTTGAACGCCCGACGCATTTAGAGCGCCTTGAATTGAATCGATTACGCTTTGTCTGATATCTTGTCTTTCTAACAGCGGATCGACGACATCTAACTCAACTCCTGCGAGGGCTAAGTGACAGGCAGACCAACCCAGCCAGCAACCTATTTCTAAGGCTTTTTTACCTTTGAATTGCAGAGCTGTATTGTAAAGGATCTGTGCTTCGTCGCGATTCAAAAACCCGATGAATGGATAGCGCTTGTCTGCATACCAATTATGCGGAACTTCCCGGCGCAAATAAGGCCAGTTACTCGTATTTGGGTCGGCAACAATCATATTGGGGAAATAGGAGTCAGGTATAATTATTTGGAATCCTGGCGAGACATAATCCCCTGGATGTAATAAATTATTTTTGCTAATTTCAGGTTGTTGGTAAGTCATTTGGGGTTCTTGAAATATTTGTACTGCTTCGTGTTTTTTAGGTTGGTAACGGACGCTGATTTCCAGTATATCGCCGTCAGTTGCCATCAATTGTACTCGGTCAAACTGCTGGCGGCCAGCTAAATGCAAAATGCCGATCGCCTCTTGTGGCAAGTACGGCTCCACAAAACAGCCTCGCTGCTTGTCCCAAACCGGAAAACCGTTGAATATCCAATTGCACCAAGCTGGTAGCATTTCAGTGAGATTGAACAATTCGCCACTGTAAACAGCTAGGTTTAGGGCAAATTGATCTGTCATGACACAGCCGGATTTTTGCAATCCTTGATTGAGTTGTTCCGCCCATGTTTCCCAGTGCAAAGCGTCTTTGCGGAGGGCGAAAACTCCGGCATTTAATATCGGATAACTGTAGAATTTATTAGCGAATTCTTCACCAAAGTTAGCTTCGTATTGTTGATAAACCCACTGCCAAAACTGAGGCAGTTGCCCGTACTGCTGCAAGCTCGCCCTGTGAACTTCGGGAACAATTGCCAGTCCCCGGCGCGATGCTCCTTCAACCAACAAATTAATTGCTCTCCAGTCTTGAACCCAAGCATCCGCATCTATCCAAATGTATATATCAAAATTGGGAAAGTATTTTCGTAAACAAGGTCTAACTAATAATCCTTTTAAATGTTCGGGAGCTTCATTTCTCCCCGGAAAGTCAAAGTCCCAATCTGGCTTTTGAATGATATTAACTTGTGTTTCCAGCCACTGCAAATGTTCGGGAGTGCAGCCGAGATCGAAAAAGCCGATCGCCACATTTTCACCCTCTGGTTTTTCCCGCACCGATAAAATAGTGCCTCGCACCAATTCAAAGTAATTTGCATCGGCTGCCGTGATGATGATAATCTGCATAAATAGTAACGGGTGCATCTCGTTGGCTGGGGACGGGTTTATTTAACCTGTTTGCACCGTTGAGGGGAAGGGGTGAACCCGCCCCTACAGGCTGCTTGAAAAGTCTGATTAATTTATAGGGTAGGGTAGGTTGCGCCGAAGCACCGCAATATTCATAAAACTATACTATCGAGACAATCGAGGAGGAATTGTGAAAAACCACAAAGGGAAAGTTTATCTAGTCGGTGCGGGACCCGGAGATTGTAACTTGATGACAGTGCGATCGCACAAACTGCTATCCGAAGCCGAAGTCTTAATCTACGACGCTTTAATCGACATCCCGCAACTCCAATTAATCCCAGCAACTTGTAGGAAAATAGAAGTCGGCAAACGCGGCGGCAAACCTTCCACACAGCAGCAAGAAATTAACCGTTTGCTGGTAGAACATTGCAAATTTGGCAAACAAGTCGTGCGGCTAAAAAGCGGCGATCCGTTTATTTTTGGTCGCTCCAGTTCCGAAATTCAAGCCTTAATCACAGCGGGCTGCGAGTTTGAAGTAATACCCGGAATTTCTTCGGCCCTATCCGCACCTTTACTAGCAGGAATTCCCCTCACTGATCCGGTAATGAGCCGCTGTTTTGCAGTGATGAGCGCCCACGAACCGGATGCTCTTGAATGGGAAGCTTTAGTGCAGATAGAAACTTTGGTAATATTGATGGGAGGGCGCAATTTAAGCGAGATAATTTGGCAATTGCAAAAGCACGGACGATCGCCCGAAACTCCGATCGCCATTATCCGAGATTGCGGCCGCCCCGAACAGCAAATATGGCTGGGTACTCTCTCAAATATTGTACAGCAAACAGCAGGTCAATCTCTATCGCCTTGCGTGATAATAATTGGGGAAGTAGTTAGATTGCGCGAATATTTAATCCAGCCAGAAAGCACAAATATGATCGATACACCCGTCACCACTAATAACAGCCAATTGCCGCTAGCAGGAAAAACCATTTTAGTCACGCGATCGGTTTCTCAGTCTGCTGAATTTAGCGATCGACTCCAGCAACAGGGAGCTCGCGTTATCGAAATGCCCGCCTTGGTAATTGGGCCCCCTTCGAGTTGGGAACCATTAGACAGCGCGATCGCACAATTGTCAAGCTTTCACTGGTTAATTCTCACTTCCCACAACGCTGTAAACTGCTTTTTCCAACGATTACAAGCAAAAGGCAAAGACGCCCGCAGCTTGTTTGGCATTAAAATTGCAGTTGTCGGCAAAAAAACAGCCGAAAGTTTGCGATCGCACTCTCTACAACCAGACTTTATTCCCCCCAACTTTGTCGCCGATTCCCTAGTCGATAACTTCCCCGATAACTTGCAAAACTGCAACATCCTATTTCCCAGAGTAGAAAGCGGCGGCAGAGAAGTTTTAGTTAAAGAATTCACCGCTAAAGGAGCGCAAGTAATAGAAGTGCCAGCTTACCAATCTTGCTGTCCCGAAACTATCGATCCGATCGCTCTATCCGCACTCCAAAATCAAGCCGTAAATATCATAACATTTGCCAGTTCAAAAACCGTACATAACTTTTGCAATCTCATACAACAAAGCCCAAAATTGTCCCTGTCTAAGGATTGGTTGGAAAACGTTTGCATCGCATCCATCGGGCCGGAAACTTCCAAAAGCTGTCAGAATTTATTGGGTAAGTTAGATGTGGAAGCCAAAGAATACACGTTAGACGGATTGACTGAGGCGATCGTCCAATGGGTTGCAGAATATCAAAATTTGTAAGTGCGATAGAACAGCAGTTGATTATCTAATCTGTTGGTTGTAAAATTGTTGTAATCTCATTTTAAAAAAGTTATCTGTAAGGACACGGCAGTGCCGTATCCTTACAGATAATCGCGTACAATCTCTAGGTTGCAAGACTTTGATGAATTCGGATAAAATAGTTGTAAAATAACTAGGAGGAAAGAAACATGACCGCAAAAGACCAACTTCTTCAAGAACTCGACCAAGTACCAGAACCCTTGCTGCTGAAAGTGCTTGAATTTGTCCGTTCCTTAAAGACTGAAGAAGAACAACAAAAACTAGAAGCCAAAGCATGGCAGGCATATCTCGATTCAGAACGCGAAAGAAAGGAGGTTTACCGTCGCCTTGCCAACTCCTAATTTTGTCAGCAAAAGTATGGTTTTAAGTATCCACGCCAGACAGATAGAGAGCTTTGGTGGCACTCCAGGTGTCAGAGACGAAGGTTTGTTAGAGTCTGCTTTGGCTCAACCGCAAGCAACTTTTGGCGGTCAATTTTTGCATCCAGCAATTAGCGAACAAGCGGCCGCCTATCTCTATCACATAGCGATGAATCATCCCTTTATTGACGGCAATAAACGAACGGCTTTTGCCGTGACAGATACCTTTTTGCGCTTAAATGGTTGCACTCTGAATTTGACGGACGATCGAGCATATGATTTAGTCATACGAGTCGCACGGGGAACCATGGCTAAGGAAGAACTAACCACCGATTTCGAGTCATGTATTTTTGAGTTTTAATAAGTAATTTGGGTAGCATTCATTGAGATTAAGTAAGGTGCAGCGTACTCCCCATACATTGAAATAGCGAATCGCGGAACAAAAAAGCGAGTAAAATTATCACTAAAGAACAAAGCCGATCGCCTTTGCGTCAAATCAGTAATAAAACTAAACAGAAAAAAGCACAAACCGCCGATCGCCCTTTCTTCCCCAAATCCCGCTACCCAACTACTAATTAGCAATAGCCATGAATATAAATTTTTCTCGTTACGACACCTTAAGCACCCTGCTAGCAGGAACTACCGCAGCTTTAACCATAGTCATCAGCCAACCCGCGATCGCCAAAACCCCCCAAGAAGTCGCCAGCATTGCCGGGCCGCTGACAGTACAAATTAACAGTTCCCTAGGAGACGGTTCTGGCGTAATTATTGCCAAAACAGGCAAAACATACACAGTTTTAACAGTCAATCACGTCGTAGAAAAAGCAGACGTGAAATACACCGTTCGCACGTCTTTAGGCAAAAACTATCAAGCAACCTCCGTCACCCGTTTGCAAACCGCCGAAACTGACCCAGATTTAGCCGTAGTCAAATTTGAAAGCCCCGAAGAATATCCAGTCGCGACGATCGCAGATTCCGATTTAGCCGTCATCGGCACTCAAATCTTCGTTTACGGCTATCCCGCTACCGGCGGACTTTTCGGCGCCGAACGAGAACCCGAACTCTCTCCCGGACTCGTTACCAGCCGCCCGCGCAACCGCCCAGAAGGTTACACTTTGCGGTATCAAGCCGTAACTTGGAGTGGTATGAGTGGCGGGCCAGTTTTCGACTCCGAAGGCAGAGTCATCGGTTTGCACGGACAAGGCGAATTCGGTTTTGCTCAAACCAGTTCCGGGGAAGTCGCCCCGATTAAAACCGGATTTAACGCAGCAGTTCCAATCAATACATTTATCGCGAAGCTGGTGGCGGCGGGAATAAACAAATCCGAGTTAAAAGTAGACAATACTCCCCCAACGAGCGGCCCGGTATCCACCGCCAATCCGCAAGACGCCCAAGCCTATTATTTTCGAGGACTTTCGCTGTTAGATCGAGGAGATGCTTGGGAGGCGATCGCGGATTTCAACAGAGCACTCGCTTTCAAGCCCAAATATACCCCTGAATTGTATTTTAATATCGGTAATGCCCGCACTTTCATCACCGCCGGCTTGCCCCCACAGGAATCCACACGCGGTTCCACTGCTATTCAAGCATACACGCGGGCGATCGAAGCCAATCCCGGTTTTGCCGACGCTTACTACAACCGAGCTTTAGCTTACCTGGACAACAAAGACCAACCGAAAGCAATTGCGGACTTTCAAAAAGCAGCAGAACTTTACAAACAAGGCGGAAGAACCAGCGCCTATCAAGACGCGCTCAACAGAATCAAACAATTGCAGTAGAATTAGAAGTTAACAATTAAGAATTAAAAATGTGATTATTCATTTTTAATTCTTAATCAAGTTCATACAAACAGCAGGTCAATAACAATGACTGCTATGAATCAGGGGCTAAGGGATGATGGGATTCACGTGCACCCTGTTCCAGAGTCAATGTGCTTCTTGCTATACAGACTTTTGGAACGCATACCAAAAAATTTTTTATCCAAACGGCACAAAGCCGTAGGCAAAGATAGCCGCAAGACATCCTATATAGAAAGATTCAATAATACAATCAGGCAAAGAATAGCTAGATCAGGGATAAACGTTCTTTCATTTTCTAAAAAACTTTCTAATCATATTGGCGCTATTTGGTATTTTATCCATCATTAAAACGCTTTTTTACAACAAGCCCATAACGCTTAAAAACTTGACTGTGCAGCACTACCGGAGAGACTAATGAACATTCTTTGAGATGTAATGTACTTTATTTCCATTTTTGTATATAATACCTAGTTTACTACGATTTAAGCCTTAACTAAACCGTATTGAACTATAGTGGAAATAGCTTGATGTGGCAAGTCTGTTTTTTAGATCGCGGGGAATCAACTCCGTCGTGCCGTTTGCCCGGCGGACTCGCGATCGAGACGCTCGTTCCCCACATGGCGTACTATTTCTATGGGGCAGTGCTGGGTAATATATACTTGGACGCGCACCTGCTAACCTGAAACTTTTAATTGTAGATATCAAAGAACTGACTGATGGATTTAGACCAACAGATTCAAGCATTGATCGAAAAAGCTCCGCCCGACGGTTCGACGCCACAAATCTTACAGGCGATCGCCCCGGCCCTGGTGTTAATTGCCCAACAGCTACAGCATCTCGAATACTCGATCCTGCAAGCGGTAGACCAAAGTTGGGCGATCGTGGTTTTGAGCAATCTCAAGCAACCGGGACGGGAGAAAAGGGTGATTTATGCTTGGACCAGTCTTAAAGATGCGTCGCAGGCGGCGGCTGCTGCGGGCGATCGTCTCAGACCGGTGCTTTTGCCTGTCACTCACATATTATTTCAGATGATAGCTCTTGAAGGTCTTGACAGTATTGTTTTTTTTGAAAGTCCCGGCAATCAGGAAGTCGGAACCGAAATCCCTCGCGAGCAAGTGCAGAACTTAATTAACGTTTACTTGCAACAGTATCGAGCGGCTCCACCGCCAGATATTGCTTAAACAACTCAATTTCCTATTAATTGGTAATAGGGCACTAGACACTGGGCATCGGGCATTACTCATTACCAATTCCCCATTGCCAATTCCCCATTACCAATTCCTCGTAAAGTTTATGTAACTTTTTCACCTTTAATAAAGTCGGCTCAAAACGTAATCTGCCAAGTCAATCAAAGCTTGGCGGGACTCAGAATGCGGCAGCGGAGCTAAGTATTCGACGGCTTTCTGTGCGTGATGGGTGGCTAGTTCTCGCGATCGCTCTATGCCTTTAGAATCTTTTACCAATGCCAGAGCCTGCTCTATATCTCCTTCTTCGGCGAACTCGCGTTCTATGAGAACTTCCAAGTAAGGCTTTTCTTCTAGGCCAAATAGCGCTGGCGCTGTCAGATTCCCGCTTCTGAGATCCGAGCCTGCGGGTTTCCCCAGAGTTTCCGTTGAAGCAGTGAAATCTAATATATCATCTACTATTTGAAAGGCTAAACCAATATTGCGCCCGTAGTTGTACAAATCGTCTGCTATTTCCGCTGAAACCTCGCTCAGACAACCGGCTGCTTTGGAACTGTTGGCGATTAAAGATGCTGTTTTGTAGTAACTTTTTTCGAGGTACGCTTCGATCGACAAGCTGGTGTCAAATCCATTTAGTCCCTGTTGAATTTCCCCCTCAGCTAAATCCATAATCACTTCGGAAAGCAGTTTGACTACTGGCAGGTTGTCCAGATTTGCCAAATGCCATGAAGATTGAGCAAACAGAAAATCTCCCGCCAATACTGCCACTCGGTTGTTAAACCGACTGTGTACCGTCGGTACTCCCCGCCGCAGATCTGACTCGTCTACCACGTCGTCGTGAACCAAACTTGCTGTGTGGATCATTTCCGTGATTTCAGCGAGGCGGCGGTGTTTTTCTGTGATTGGACGATCGGGCATAGTTGTCCGGGCTATTAACAGGACGATTGCGGGTCTCACCCGTTTTCCCTTTGTGCCGAATAAGTATTCTGCAGCCGCGTACAATATGGGATGACGGGCACCCACTAACTGTTTTAAGTTTTCTGTCAACAGTCGCAGGTCTTCTTCAACCGAGGAAAATAGGAGAGAGCTAGAGATCATGGATACGCCGACTCAAGCGGTAAAGTAACAAAATTTTACATATCATATCTTTATTTTAAGGTAATTCTCTGCAATAGGAAAGAATAATCTAGGCGATCGGCAGTTATTTGTCATCTGCAGCCCGATCGGAGTAACGCGACTGCCAGAGGCGAGTAGCCGGCTGCCACAGGGGTTGCCCCTATTGTATAGAATTGTTAAGGACATTGCCCAAAAATCTCTAAATCCCAGAAACCCTGTGTTATTATAGGAGTTAAGGATTTAAACAATTCTATACATTAAGTACAGCCAGACTGGCAGGTAGCTTCCAGGAGCCTGTAAGAGTTTCTTAGAGCCAGCCTTGTTAGTCGATCGCAGCGAAAATTTCTGGGACAGATTTTTAGTTCCTCGTGGCTAAAATTTTTCAGGATTTAAGACTAGCGCATCTTATGTGCACGGTAGCTCAAAGCAGCTAAAGTGGATGGTTTTAGGCTGTTTAAGCATCTGTAAAGCAGTAAATCATTATTGACCGGGAACGCCTAAATGTTCCCGCAGACTTGATATGGAAAAGCAGCCTTCAGAACCAAGGCCTGGTCTTGCGTGCTGACTTAATGTAGTAGGTCTTGAACTTGTCCTCCTCCTCCTAGTCCTTGACTTTTGGTTCTAATTATGATTTATCGCGATATTCCTCTAATTATTCCCATTCTGGCCGCCGGCTATGTAATGACTATTTATGTACTGCTGATGTTGGCCGAACGCAGCGCTAAAATAACTCGATTGGGCGAGTAGTGTACTGCTCGGCAGCCGAATCCGCCAGTAGCGCGCTCGCTTCACCGTTGAGAATTCGGAATACTCAATAATAACCCTGCCTTGAATGCTTGTGCACAAAGGCAGGGTTATTATTTACAATTGCAGGCACAGTGATTTTCAGGGGTAGGAGTTAGTGCAACACTTTAAACAGTTTCAGGGCTTAAGCATGGGGGCGCTTATTCTGGGTTTATACGAAAAATTTTGCGTCGAAGAACGAGAAATACACGAGTAAACCGGGTTGCTTCGGTCTGCGTGCGTAAGCCAACTAAGTTTTGAACTCGTAGTCTGAAACCCTTGATTTACCAGGAAGCCTATAGTGTACCTCGGCAAGCGAAGCCTTCGTACCGATCGCCATTAAACCCTTATTATACGGTTTGCCCTCAAAAACTGTCCGAAGTGTTGCACTATGGAAATTTACCGATTTCTGCTTGGCTCTGTGACAGCAAGCATCATGTCAGGGAAACGCTGCCAAGGTTTCGAGAAAGCTATCAAAGTGCGCTCAAAAACGGAGCTTTTGAAGTAGTCGGTTATTGTGACAAACACAAATATCAATATTCCTATTTTGTCGGGCAAGAGCTTACAGACCTCTAAGATGAAATTGCCGAGTTTAGCAACCTGGTAGTTCAACTCAAACAATCAATAAACTTGCAGTGCAATCAAATATTTCATCAAGCGGTGCTTAAATGCCTGAGTCAGGCAGATATTCCCTGCACTTTATCCACGCCTTGCCAAGAAAAGCATCTGCTGCCAGTGCTACAGACAGACAGAGCAGCAAAAGTAATTTTTGCTTTCTTTAGATATTTTCCCTATAGCTGTACGGAATAAAAGATACTTGCCAGTATTAATGACGGTCTTAAAACTATATTAACTACTTATAAAAACTAACTTAGAGACGGAAAATACATTGCATGAAATTATCAAAAGTTACTCTCTGAATTGCTGTGATATTCAGGCGCACTCAATCAATTTTGGACAAACATGATTTACAATGTTATTCGGTCAAGGAACAATTGCAAAGTTTCAACAGTAGGGTAATAGTAGAAAATTAGATGCTGCTCGTCAGCGTCATTGATAGCCTCGATGGAATTTTCCCGGAGATTTTGCCGCGAATTGTGGAGCCGTTATTTAGCACAAAAAACGCCAACGAAGGCAGGAGGTTGGGACTGAATATTGTTAAAAAGATTGTGGAAAAATATTCGGTTAAAATAGAAGTAGCGTCAGTTATAGGTCAAAAGACCTTTATCGTGTCAATCCCGATCGCCGTTGAGCGCTATCCTACTAACAATCATACCGATGCGCAACTAAAAATATAACTCTAGACCGATGTCAAACCTCGATTGCGGTCAGCCTGCCGCCACTGTAAAATCAGGAATCTAAAAGGATATTAATTACCGGTTCCGCTTACATCTATCCCCCTTGATTTGCCCATGTCAACCACAGCTTCTGATACTCAAAGCTTGCTAGAACAGGCGATCGACCCCAAACCGCCGGTGCTGCCTCCAGACACACCTGTGAAAGTCGCGATCGCTGCCATGACTCAGGCGGGCGCCAGTTGTATTTTAATCGCTCAGGGTCAGCAACTGCTCGGAATTTTTACAGAGCGCGATGTTGTGAAAATAACTGCTAGCGGTATTTCGGTAGCAGAGGGGGTAATTTCTGAGGTAATGACTGAAAATCCGATCGCCATTTCCCTCGATAAAGCGGGGAATATCTTTAGGGTATTGAGCATATTGCGATCGAAAAGAATCCGTCACTTGCCCCTCACAGACGAACGCGGAAACTTGCTAGGCGCCATCACCTGCGAAAGCATCCGTCAAAGCCTGAAACCGGGCGACTTGCTGAAAATGTGGCGCGCAGAAGAAATTATGACTACAGAAGTAATAGTTACTTCAACGATCACCTCTGTTTTAGAAGTCGCAAAACAGATGACAACCCAGCGCCAAAGCTGCATAGTCATTTGCACTGACAGCGACAACAAACATCAGAAACCTGTGGGCATAATTACAGAAAGCGACATTGTTAAATTCCAAGTTTCTGGACTCGATTTCGCCGGCACTCCTGCCGCCGCCGCCATGAGTTTTCCCCTGATCCCGCTGCCGGTAAAAGCCACTTTGTGGCAGGCTCACGAGTTCATGCAGCAGCACGGCATCCGGCGCTTGGTGGTGGTGGACGAGGGAGGATATTTAGCCGGAATCGTGAGCCAAAGTACCCTGCTGCACGCCTTAGATCCGGTAGAAATCCAAGCGAATGTCGAGCTTTTGCAGGAAACAGTTGCCGAACAGATCCAGGAGTTAAAAAAAGTTAACGAACAATTGCAAAAAGAAGCACTTCGGAGAACCGAAGTAGAGGAACAGTTGAGGCTTTTAAATAAAAGTTTAGAAAAAGAAACTCAACAGCAAACTTTAGAATTAATTAACGCTAACAGCCAGTTAAAAAAGGAAATACAAGACCGCGCCACCGCTGAAGCTGAAGTCCGCCGCCTCAACACCGAACTCGAACAGCGAGTTCAAGACCGCACGGTTCAACTAGCAGCCAGCAACGAAGAATTGCAGCAAGAAATTAGCGAGCGCCAATTGCTAGAAAAAAAATTGCACTTTTCTGAAAGCAAAGTTCGCGCCGTTTTTGAAGCAATGACCGACATAGTTCTCGTGCTAGAAAATCCGGGCAACATAGAAGTTTTACCGACAAACACGGCGGCGTTATTAGAGCCTAATTGCGATATAGTTAGCCTAACAATCGAACATTTTTTTGACGACAACAACCCGGATAATTGGTGGATGTTAGTTCAGCAAGTGTTAGAGACCCAACAAACGCTCAATTTCGACTACAGCTTAACAGTTGGCGGCCGCGAAATTTGGTTTTCTGCCTGCATTTCTCTGTTCTCAAAAAATTCAGTGATTTGGGTTGCCCGTAACATCAGCGATCGCAAAATAGCCGAGTCAGCGCTGTGCAAAAAAAATGCAGAATTATCTCATACCTTGGAAGAACTGAAGCGCACTCAAAAAGAACTGATTCAATCAGAAAAAATGGCAGCCCTCGGACAGTTAATTGCCGGAGTTGCTCACGAAATCAATTCTCCTTTAGGGGCGATTCGCTCCTCGGTGCAGAACATTGCCGACTTCTGGGCGGAACAATTGCAGCAGTTGCCGATATTTTTCCAGCAACTATCCCCGCAAAGGCAGCAGGATTTTTTTGCGCTGCTGCACAAGTCAAGTCAAGAAACAGACGCCTTATCTAGTAAAGAAAAACGTCAGTTAAAAAAACTTTTGCAGCGACAATTAGAAGCAGAAAAAATTGAGAATGCCGACAGCCTTGCTTGTACATTATTAGATATTGGCATATGCAATTTAGAAACTTTTTTACCTTTATTGAAAGACACCCAAAGTCCAAATTTTTTACAAACCGCTTATCAATTCGCTACGGTACAAAAAAGCACTAAAAATATTGCTAATGCGACAGATAGGGCAGCTAAAATTGTTTTTGCTTTGAAAAGCTACTCTCGTTACGACCAGTCGGGTTCCAAAACAATCGCTAACATTACCGACGGTATTGATACTGTTTTAACGCTTTACCACTACCAAATCAAACACGGCGTGGAAGTAATCAGAAACTATGGTACTGATTTGCCCTCTGTGCTATGCTATCCAGATGAACTAAATCAAGTTTGGACAAATTTGCTTCACAATGCTTTACAAGCGATGGGCAACAAAGGAGTGTTGAAAATTGATGCCAAACACCAAGATAACGTAATATTAGTCAGTATTACCGATAGCGGTAAAGGCATTCCCCCAGAAATTATGCCGAGAATTTTTGAGCCGTTTTTCACGACCAAACTTCCGGGAGAAGGCAGCGGTTTGGGATTGGATATAGTTCAGAAAATTTTGGAAAAACACCAAGGTGAAATGCGAGTAGAAAGCGTGCCAGGTAATACCAAATTTACTATATCCTTGCCCATTGGAATCCCGGATAGCAATTAAATAAATGCGGAAATGCCCCAAGTTTTAAAATTAAAAACAAGTAAAATTTTATGCCAAAACCAGTAATTTTGTGCGTTGACGATGAAGTTGTAGTCTTAAACAGTTTAAAAATTCAGCTTAAAAAAGAATTTGGGGATGCTTACCTCTATGAAGTAGCGGAAAATGCAGATGAAGCTTTGGAAATTCTAGAAGAAATTCAAGAAGAAGATGAAAGTGATATTTTGGTCATAGTATCTGACTGGTTAATGCCAGGTATTAAAGGAGATGAATTTTTGATTATGGTTCACCAAAAATATCCCAAGATTGTGAAAGTCATGCTGACCGGGCAAGCCGACGAAGTAGCAATAGCAAGGGTGCAAGAGCAAGCAAACTTGCACCGCTGTTTGTACAAGCCGTGGGATCGCAAAGAATTAGTAGAAACTATAAAATCTGGTTTGGCAAAAATATGAACAATAAACCTGTGATTATTTGCGTGGATGACGAACCGATAATTCTTGAAAGTTTGAAAATGGAGTTAAAAAAAACTCTGGGAGAAGAACACTTATTAGAAACCGCTGAAGGCAGCGAAGATGCTTTAGAGTTAATCGAGGAATTGCTGGCAGAGAACTGCGAAATCGTGGCAGTGATTTCCGACTATCTGATGCCCCATATCAAAGGAGACGAATTGCTGAAGCAAATTCACAGAATTTCGCCAAAAACTATCAAAATTATGCTGACGGGGCAAGCAGACATCGAAGCAGTGGCGAATACTATTAAATATGCTAAACTGTACCGCTACATATCGAAGCCTTGGCAGTCAGAAGATTTGAAATTGACGGTGAAAGAAGCAGTCAACAGCTATTTTATGGAGAAACAATTAGCGGAACAAAACGCTCAACTCCAAAAGCTGAATCAAGAATTGGAAACTGTAATCGAGGAGCGGACTGCACAACTGCGATTGTCTGAGGAAAAGTTTGCCAAAGCTTTTCGTTCTTCTCCGAACCCGATTACTATTACCAGACTTAAAGATGGTCGTTATTTAGAAATCAATGAGGCTTTTTGCCAGACTATTGGTTATTCTGCAGCAGAAATTATCGATCGCACGGCGCTTGATTTGAATCTTTGGGAAAGTATACAAGCCCGTGCCGAGCTGTTTAAAATGTTAGAAGAACAAAAATTTGTGCGCAACTACGAATTTGATTTGCGCACTAAAAGTGGGGTACTTAAAACTGGCTTGCTGTCAGCAGAAATCATTGAGATTCATGGCGAAACCTGCGTGATTTCTGTGATTCAAGATATTAGCGATCGCAAATTAGCCGAAGAAAAACTCCGAGCTGTAGCGGCTTCTTTAGCAGCAGCGCAAAGAATCGCCCGTGTCGGCAATTGGGAATGTGATTTCTCTGCCAACACAACTACTTGGTCGGAAGAGTTATCTCGGATTTTCGGGCTCGATTCAACCCAAGCTGCGCCAACACTAACTGAGTTTTCGCAATACGTGCATCCGGACGATCGACAAAAGTGGCAAACAACGATCGACACTGCTATTGCTAGCGGGCAATCCTACAGCTTGGAATATCGAATTCTGAGACCTGAACCGAAAATTGCTGCGGATAATTGCCCGTCACAAATAAGTGAAGCCGGCTTCATCCGCTACATCGAAGCAAGAGGAGAAGTAGTTGTCAACCAACAAGGGCAAGTGACAAAACTATTCACAACTTTGATGGACATTACCCCACGCAAGCTGGCAGAAATAGCCCTAACAGAGAGCGAAGAAAAATACCGTCATTTAGTTGAAACTTCCCAAGATATTATCTGGTCTTGCAATGCTGAAGGGCACATTACTTTTGTGAACCAAGCAGTTAAACAAATCTACGGTTACGAGCCTGAAGAAATGCTCGGCTGTTCTTTTAGCGATTTCTTAGCGCCAGGAGAAATAGACTGGAAATGGGAACTCCAGCAGCGCTTGCTGACGGGAAAAACTGTGTTTCAGTACGAAAATATAGTATTAGCAAAAGACGGCAGACAGATTGATGTAAATACCAAGGCGATCGCGCGCATGGACGCTGAAGGAAACATCATCGGCACAACTGGCACAGCTAGCGATATTACCGAGCGGAAACAAGCAGGAATAGCCCTGCAAAAAGCCAAAGAAGAAGCCGACAGAGCCAACAGGGCGAAAAGTGAATTCCTCTCGAACATGAGCCACGAATTGCGAACTCCCCTCAACGCAATTCTCGGTTTCAGCCAACTTCTGGCGCGCGACGCAGCCCTCGGTGCCGACCAAAAGCAATACTTAGGAATTATTAGCCGCAGCGGGGAACACTTGCTCGAGCTGATTAACAATATTCTGCAAATGTCAAAAATTGAAGTCGGGCTCGTGACAGTTAATAATAGCACCTTCGACTTGCATAAAATGCTAAAAAATACTGAAGATATGCTGAAGCTGCAAGCCGAAAAAAAAGGGTTACAGTTAATTTTTGATTCCACGCCAGACTTACCTCAATACGTAGAAACAGACGAAAGCAAGTTGCGCCAAGTATTAATTAATGTAGTGGTAAATGCTATTAAGTTCACTGCGGAAGGTGGTGTTAATCTGAGAATAAAACATGAGCTATTGGAAAATAAAAATCACGAACAAATGCCTATAATTAACAATTGCTGTTTGCTATTTGAAGTTGAAGATACGGGATGGGGAATTTCTGTGGCAGAAATGGACAATTTATTTAAACCTTTTGCGCAAACAGAAAGCGGGAAAAAAGCTCAAGAAGGAACTGGTTTAGGCTTGCCGATTAGCAAACAGTTCCTAGAGTTAATGGGAGGAAAAATAACGGTAACAAGCAGCGTCGGTCGCGGCAGCATTTTTAGATTTGATGTTAAAGTTTCCCTCCCCAATCCAGTGGAAATTCAGGTGGCTCAAACAGCTCGTCGCGTTGTGAGTCTCAAACCCGGACAGCCGGAATACCGCATTTTAGCTGTTGACGATCGCCTGGAAAGCCGCTTGCTGTTGGTTAGAATGCTGACATCCCTCGGCTTTGCTGTGCAGGACGCTGAAAATGGCGTTCAAGCTGTGGAAATGTGGTCGAGTTGGGAACCTCATTTGATTTGGATGGATATGCGGATGCCGGTGATGGACGGCTATGAAGCTACTAAACAGATTAAAGCGCATTTGAAAGGTCAAGCAACGGTGATTATTGCTCTGACTGCAAGTGCTTTTGATGAGGAGCGATCGCTGATTTTGTCTGCTGGTTGCGATGATTTTGTAGCGAAGCCTTTTCGGGAGCAAGTGATTCTGGAAAAGATGGCTAAATATCTGGGAGTCAGCTATGTTTACGATCGAGAAGCTTCGCCAAGTTCAGATGCTGTGGAGTCCGGTGAAGTGTCCGCGGTAACTGAAACGGCTAATTTTCCTTTTACGCTCAATGCTTCATTTTTTGAAGCTATGCCTGCTGAATGGGTTGATGAATTGTACGCGGCAGCGGATGCGGTTGATAACGAGGAGATTTTTCGGCTGCTGTTGTTGATTCCTCCGATTCATGGTGATTTCTGCAGGGCGATCGCCGATTTGGTGAAGAACTTCCGGTGCGATCAGATTATCGATTTGATTGAGGAGTTTAGAAATTTTTGAAGGAAGAAGGAAGAAGGAAGAAGGAAGAAGGAAGAAGGAAGAAGGAAGAAGGAAGAAGGAAGAAGGAAGAAGGAAGAGGGGCAGGTTCAGGATTATTGATGATTTAGGTGGAGAGACTATTTGTAAACTCGCCCGCGGGCGATCGGCTAATTTACCTGTAGCCTAGCTCCCAAACCTGGTAATCATAAGCGATTGCCAATTCTAAAATCAAAAATTTAAAATCTATAATATTATAAGTTCTGTAAATATAAAAGTAGTCGATGCACGAGGGAGTGCTATAATGACTATTTAACCAGTTTTCATAATTTCAACGATTTTCAATTTAACCAAAACATAGCATCGATGACCAGCAATCAAACAGAAGAGAATAAAGGCAACATATTAATTGTTGACGACACTCCAGAAAATTTGCAAGTTTTATCAGCAACGCTGTCAGATCGGGGCTACAAAGTCCGGGGCGTAATTAACGGCAAAATGGCAATCAGAGCAGCGCGCTCTGGTTCTCCAGATTTGATTTTGCTCGACATCAAAATGCCCGAAATAGATGGCTACCAAGTCTGCACGCAGCTCAAGGCAGATCCGAAAACATCAGAAATTCCCGTTATTTTTATCAGCGCTTTAGATGAAGTATTGGACAAAGTAACCGCCTTTAAAGTAGGAGGTGTGGACTATATCACAAAACCCTTTCATGTAGCTGAAGTTTTAGCGAGAATCGAAAACCAACTAACTATCCAAAGACTGAAAAAACAATTGCTAGATCGCAATACCGAACTGCAACAAGAAATAATAGAACGAAAAAAAGCCGAAGAAACCGCGGCCGCTGCATCGGTCGCAAAAAGTCAATTCGTTGCCAACATGAGCCACGAATTGCGGACTCCCCTGAACGCCATCCTGGGTTTTACCCAAGTCATGAGCCGCGACTCTTTACTCAGCCACGAAAATCTCGAAAATCTCCGAATTATTAACCGCAGCGGTCAACATTTGCTGGAGCTAATTAACGATGTTTTAGACTTGTCGAAAATAGAAGCAGGAATAATTGGCTTAGATGAACGCAGCTTCGATCTTTATCAACTTCTCGAAACTCTCGAAGAGATGTTTCAAATTAAAGCTGAAAATAAGAATTTGCAACTAAGATTTTTCGTGGAGGCGAATGTTCCCCAATATATAAAAACTGACGAAAAAAAGCTGCGCGTATGCTTGATTAACCTGCTGGGAAATGCCATAAAATTTACTCTTGATGGCGGTCGTATTTGGCTGCGCGTGAGCGTGGAAAGCAAGCAGCAGCTAACCGAAGCGGAAATTTATTCTAACTCGATCTCTGGCGAAGAAGTTTTAATTTTGTTTGAAGTTGAAGATACCGGAGTTGGCATACCAGAAGCAGAGATTGACACTTTATTTGATGCTTTCGTGCAAACTGAAGCAGGTAGAAATGCGGCTGACGGTACGGGATTGGGTTTGACAATTACTAAAAAATACGTGCAGATTATGGGCGGAGATATTGGGTTCAAAAGTGTTTTAGGTAAGGGAACGAGTTTTAAATTTAATATCCGAGTATTGCCCACTACTTCGTCTGAAATAACAGTCGTGACATTGCAGCGGGCGATCGGATTAGAAGCAGATCAACCGATTTATCGGATTTTAGCAATTGACGACAACCAAGAAAATCGCCTGCTGCTGATTAAAATGCTGCAACCAATTGGTTTTGAAGTCCGAGAAGCGGAAAACGGTCGCCAAGCTGTTGAAATTTGGGAAAGTTGGCAGCCTCATTTAATTTGGCTGGATACACGAATGCCAGTAATGGACGGTTTTGAAGCTGTCAGACAAATTAGAGCTAAAGAGAAACAAACTCAGCGGCGAACTGTAATTATTGCTCTGACTGCTAGCACTTTTGAGGAAAAAAAAGGCGAAATAATCGCCGCAGGTTGCGACGATTTTGTGCGCAAACCTTTTCAAGAACAAATCCTCTTTGATAAGATGGCTTGCTACTTGGGAGTGCGCTATATTTATCAAGAGTTGCCCGGGCTACCAGTCGGGGCTTTAGGGCGTTATTTTGTGAGCGACAAACCCGATTCATTTTTCAGAGGGCTGCTGGCCCAGATGCCTCAAAGTTGGCTGCAGGAACTCTACGATGCAGCTAATGATGTTAATGAAGAGCTGGCGATTCAAATTGTCGATCGCATCTGGGAAAGTCATCCAACTTTAGCTCAGGCTTTAAAAGATTTACTTACCGATTACCGACTCGACAAGATAATGGATTTAACTCAATCGAGTTTAAAATAAATGGATAATAGCCAAATTAAAGTATTGGTGGTTGATGACCAACCGAGCAATCTGCGGTTCTTATCTAAGCTGCTAACTGCCCAGGGGTATCAAGTTTACCGAGCTATTTGCGGTCAACTGGCGTTGAATGTTGCGATCGCCCATTGCCCCGATTTAATTTTGCTTGACATTAGAATGCCAGAAATGAACGGTTATGAAGTTTGTCGGAGACTGAAAGCGACAGCGAAAACCGAACAAATTCCAGTAATTTTTTTAAGCGTATTAGATGACATTAATGATAAATTACAAGCTTTTCGAGTTGGCGGTGCTGACTATATTGCCAAACCATTTCAAGTAGAAGAAGTTTTAGCACGCATCGACAAGCAAGTCTCCTTGCAAAAACTGCAACAGCAATTAAAAGAGCAAAATTCTCAACTGCAACAGTCGCAGTCGCTGCTTGCTAGCATATTAAATAGTTCCTTAGACGGTATGGTGGCTTATTCTGCCATCCGCAACAGTGAGGGAAATATTGTGGATTTCCAGTGGCTGTTGATCAACCCTGCCGCCGAAAAATTTTCTGGGATGCCATTTAATGAGATAGTTGGCAAGAATTTGTTGGCAGAAATTTCCCAAGTTCGCAAAAACGGGTTATTTGATTTGTATGTTTCTGTAGTAGAAACAGGAGAAAGTGTAGACAAAGAATTTTATTACGAATACGAGGGAGATACAAGTGCTTGGCTGCACATTGTTGCGGTCAAGTTAAACGATGGCTTGGCAGTAACATTTCGCAACATTACCAATCGCAAACGAGCCGAAATTGCCCTGCGAGACAGCGAAGAACGCTTCCGCGCGATATTCGAGCAAGCTGCGGTCGGCATAGCTAAAACCGCCCTTAGCGGTCAATTTATGCGGGTAAATCCCGGTTTTTGCCAAATTGTTCGCTATGCAGAATCGGAATTGTTGCAGCAAAATTGGCAGGCAATTACTCACCCGGATGACATCGAAGCTGACAGAGAATATGTGCGTTCGCTGTTAGCAGGGAAAATTAAAACTTTTTCTCTGGAAAAGCGTTTGATCTGCAAAGATGAGGCAGTGCGCTGGGCGAATGTTACTGTTTCGGCAATGCGCGATGTCAAGGGGACGCCGCAGTATTTGATTTGTGCGATCGAGGATATTTCCCAGCGCAAGCTGGTACAAGAACTGCTGCAAGCGAGTTTAGACATTCAAACCCGCTACGCTCAAGAATTAACTCGTTCTAATGCCGAACTCGAACAGTTTGCCTACGTGGCTTCTCACGATTTGCAAGCGCCTTTGAGCACGATTGCGGGCTACGCTCAACTATTAGAAAACCGCTGTCACAACCAACTTGATGCCCAAGGAAATAAATTTCTCCGCAATATTGTTAATTCTTGCGGGCGGATGCAGGCGCTGATTGATGACTTGCTGCAATATTCGCGGGTCGGTCGCAGTGAGAAACCTTTTGATGTGATAGATTGCAATCTGGTTTTTGAGGATGCTTGCGCTAATTTGCAGTTAGCCATCCGCCAAAATCAAGCTTCTGTTACTAAGGGCGATTTGCCAAAGGTAAGAGGTGACAGTTTTCAACTGCTGCAACTGTTTCAAAATTTAATTGGCAACGCCATTAAGTACCGCAGCAGCGAGGCGCCGATGGTGCGCGTCAGCGCTTCGCGTGAGGGGGATAGCTGGGTTTTTTCAGTGCAAGATAACGGTATTGGAATTGCCGAACAGTACCATCCGCGAATTTTTCAGATTTTTCAGCGCTTGCACACCCAAAAACAGTATTCAGGAACTGGTATCGGTTTAGCGATTTGTCAAAGAATTGTCGATCGGCATGGCGGCCGCCTTTGGGTAGAATCAGAACTCAATCGAGGTTCAACTTTTTATTTTTCTATTCCTATACCAAAGTGAAGTCACCCGTCTGCCTGCAGCAGTCAGCCGTTCTTTACTAAAGCTTTAAATAGCTTTATGTTTTCTTTACACAAATGGTCATTAAGTGTAGCATATTCACTGATGACATCGAGCCAAAAATCAATCACGATAAATCTATTAGCTCTATCCTTATACAAGTTATAAATCAGCGGTGCGCGCAAGAATTGTCAGTTTTTTTCAATTGTATCCAGAGCATCTTGCTTTGGGATGCAGTAGTTTCTCTAGTAGTTCGCGGACAAGGATTTGTGATTTCTTTGCAGCTAGCCGGTACTCGAACAGACTGTCAAGTGAAACAAGCATTATTCGCAAACCTTTGCAAATCCACGAAAACCGTAAATTCCTGCAACACAAATTTAGTGTTCTCAGCCAGATTTGCCGGATGATGGCAACAGATGCTTTGCAGGCGCTCAGACACGGCTCAAAGTCCCGCAACCTCACAAAAGCCATTCGTAGTGAGGCAAAGCCGTGAATTATCAAAAGAAAAGATTTACTCTTTTAATAGCAAACGATGACGAGGACACGCGCTTTTTGGTGAAGGAAGCACTTCGAGAAGTTCGTTTAGCAATTAGGAGCGAATTTGTGGAAAATGGAGAACAAGTGCTAGACTACTTGTACCGTCGCGGTCAATATGTTGGTAGCAGCAATTGGCACCAGGCAGACCTGATACTTTTGGATCTGAATATGCCGAGGCTTGACGGGCTAGAAACACTAACTTCGATCAGATCTGACCCCCATTTGCAACAAATTCCGGTTGTAATCCTCACAACTTCGCACCGCAGGGGAGATATCTTGCTTTGCTATCGCTTGGGGGCAAATTCTTTCATATCCAAACCAGTCACGTTTGAAGGATTGCTTGAAGTAATGAAGACTTTATGTAAGTATTGGTTTGAAATCGTTTCACTCCCGCCGGATATGTAAGCTTTAATTGAGGGCTAAATCGATAGTTTGAGTGTAGAATAAATTTGATAAACCGACATATTAGCCCGATCGCAAGTATCGCTATCAAAACTCACAAGTTTCCTTCGACCCGCTCCGAACGCTATAGTTGTGTTAACACGTAACAAATGTCTGAAAATTTTGTTGGTTGAGGATGACCTGGCAGCTCCGACCATGATCGAAGACCTTTTAGGGTCATTCAGCCAGTCTCTATTTCTTCTCCAAACGGTTAAGTCTCTGGAGATAGGAGTCGGGTGTCTGGAAGAAGAAAAGTTTGACGCCGTACTATTAGATTTGTCATTGTCAGACTGCTTGGGAGGATGCGAGGCGATCGCAGTTTTGAAAGCGCGATGGCCCACAGTGCCAATTGTGGTGGTGACAGAGATCAACGATGAAAATACGGCGCTGTCGGTATTGCGGTGGGGCGCTCAAGATTGTTTGGTAAAGGGAAAATTTCACAGAGAAATGCTGGTGCGGGCAATCCATTACGCGATCGAACGCCAGAAAATCGAAGAACAATTGCGGCAGCAGGCCCTCCGAGAGCGGCTGTTGGGCAAAATGATCGAACATATTCGATCTTCAATAGACGCCGCAAGCATTCTCCAAAGTACCGTCGCAGAAGTGCGCCAATTTCTCAAAACAGACCGCGTTTTAATTTATCGTTGCCAAAATTGGTCGTCTCAACTCGACGCGGAAGAGGAAAAAGGTGCGATCGTCGCAGGTGACGGTTTGCCATGCGGTTATATTGAAAACCAAAATATTAGTGCTGCTTTGGCGGTGTCATGCTGTGTTTTGGTCGAATCCCAGTCTGTACAAGCAATAGCAGATGTCAGCGCTGCCGACTTGGCTGGCAGTTGCAAAGAATTGCTGGCAGATTGTGAAATGACAGCAGTTGTCAGCGTTCCAATTTGGCAATCTGGCGACTGGGAAACGGTAAACAAAACACAAGAAAGCACTGTTTTGGAAGCCGAAAAAAATCAAGATGCAGCCGAAAATTATATGTGCCGCCTGCCGGCGAGTCGCAAACCGCAGGCGCAGGGTTCAAGTGCGGCGGCTTCGATCGCAAAAAATGGCAATAGTTTGTGGGGAATGCTGACAGCATACAATTGCAGCGGTGTCAGGGAATGGCAGCAGTGGGAAATAGATTTTTTACAGCAGTTGGCAAATCAAATGGCGATCGCGATCGAACAATCTCAACTTTACCGCCAGCTAGCAATAGCAAATCAAAAATTGCAGCAACTGGCAACTACTGACGGACTGACTGGCATTGCCAATCGTCGCCAGTTCGATCGCGTTTTGAGATTAGAGTGGCGCAGATTGGCAAGAGAAGAACTGCCGCTGTCTTTAATTATGTTTGACCTCGATTTTTTTAAACTTTACAACGAATTTTATGGACACCTGGGCGGGGACGATTGTTTGCACCAAGTTGCCGGGGCGATCGCCAGAGCCACCAACCGGGCTGGGGATTTGGCCGCCCGCTACGGTGGCGAAGAATTTGCCGTAGTGCTGCCCAACACTAGCGCCGAAGGGGCAAACATTGTCGCCCGGAAAATTTGCGACGGCATCGCCAGCTTGAAACTGCCCCACGCGCGATCGCCGATCGGCCCCTACGTTACCCTCAGTTGCGGCAGTGCTACGGCGATTCCTTCTGCCCAGGAATCTCCCGACACCCTAATTCGCAGCGCTGACAGCGCCCTTTATCAAGCCAAAACCGAAGGCAAAAATCGCATTTGTCACGCCAGAAGTAACTGGGAATCTTCCCCGATTTTTATGTAAAAGTTGAAGGTAATTGCTAATTAGTAATTGGTAATTGGTAATATCGTGTTTAATTTTTCCCTCACAACTCACAACTCATATCGTTAACCTGTGCATCGAAATAAGAACTTTCCGAGTGCCGTGCGAGCCGGACGCGATCGAGTGAGCCGGAGCGAGCGGAATGCTCGCTGGCAGGTTATAATTCCAATGTTACCGTATTTGATATTACTCATTACTGCTGCGCAATTTCCAATTACCAATTCCTAATTTATTCCCCCTTTCTTCGATCTCGTACCAGTTAAATTCGGCCGCACTGGAATTTCAATCAAAAATTCCGCTCCCTCTCCTAGTGTCGAAATACAGCTCAATCGGCCGCCGTGCCGATCGACTATAATCGAGTGAGAAATCGACAGTCCCAAACCCGTTCCCTTGCCCACAGGTTTAGTCGTGAAAAACGGGTCAAACAGCCTCGATCGCACCGAGTCCGGTATCCCCAGCCCGTTGTCGGCAATAGATACCGCTACGAAGCCCGCAGCAGCCTGATAACTGCGAATAGCGATCGTGCTGGGATGTCGATCGCACTCCTCGATCGGACGCTGCTTGTCCCGTTCTTCCAAAGCATCGATCGCATTAATCAAAATATTCATAAATACCTGATTCAACTCGCCCGGAAAACATTCAATTTGCGGTAATAGTTGGTAATCTTTAACTATCTGAATCCCCGGATGGCTGCTGTGAGATTTTAACCGATTTTGCAAAATCATCAAAGTGCTATCAATTCCCTCGTGAATGTTGACCGACTTTCCAGCAGACTCGTCCAAGCGGGAAAAATTGCGCAAGGATTTCACGATCTCGACAATTCGCTCTGTTCCTACTTGCATCGAATTAAATAATTTCGGGGAATCCTCAGCAATATAATCCAAGTCTATTTCATCAATTTTCTCCAAGACTGGGGCTGGAGGATTAGGACAGTAATTCTGGTAAACTTTAATCAATTCCAGCAAATCTAAAGTGTAATTGCGAGCCGGACTGAGATTACCGTGAATAAAGCTAACGGGGTTATTAATTTCGTGAGCAACACCAGCAACTAACTGACCCAAACTCACCATTTTTTCATTTTGAACGAGCTGAGCTTGAGTGGTTCTGAGTTTGTTAATAGCTGCTTCTAACTCTAGCGCTTTTGAACGTTCTCGCGCTTCCGATTCCTGCAAAGCTGACTCGGCTTGTTTGCGATCGGCAATTTCAGTTTGTGCTTGCTCAAACAGCGTCGATTGCTGGATCGCGATCGCCAACTGCACGCTAATTTGTTTGAGACACTCGACCTCAATTTCCAGCCAGCGGCGGCTGCCCGCGCACTCGTGGGCAATTAATAACCCCCACAACTTCTCGCCTTGCAAAATCGGCACTACCAAATTAGCTCGCACCTGAAATTGACTTAATAAATTAATGTAGCACTGGGAAAGATCGGCTTTATAAATATCATCCACAGCTACAGCGCGTCCGTGTTCGCAAGCAGAAACATAGCTGTCTTCAAAGCAATAATCATTAATAGTTATTCCTTGAATCGACTGCCAATTTTTTTCCACCGACTCGACAGTTACAAAACCGCTCCAATCGGAATTAAAGCGATAAATAACTGTCCGGTCTGTTTGCAAAAAATGCCGTACTTCAGCAACAGTTTTTGTCAAAATCTCTTCTAAATTTAGAGAAGATCGAATGCGTTCCAGCATCCCTACCACCAAGCGTTCTCGCTTTAATTGCTGGCACAAGATAGCCTCGGCAAGTTTGCGAGGACTAATATCTTCAATCATACCAATTAAGTAGCTCGGTTTCCCCAACCCATCTCGCACTAAAGATACACTCACATTAGTCCAAACAAATGAATTGTCTTTGCGAACAAAGCGTTTCTCAATTGAATAATTCAAGATTTCTCCAGCTAATAGTCTGTCGCGGGACTCGACATCGGCTGCTACATCTTCCGGGTGAGAAATATCCCCAACATTTCGCGCTTTCACTTCCAATTCAGAGTATCCGACAATATTGCAAAAGCCTTGATTGGCATTCAAAAAATGACCGTCTGGCCACACTTTAACAATGCCGATCGCCGCTTGTTCAAATACAGCTCGAAATCGCTGTTCGCTTTCTTGCAAAGCAATTTCTGCTTTTTTGCGATGGCTAATGTCCATTGCCGTGCCAAACAGCCGCACCACCTCACCCAACTCATTTTTAACAGCTTGTCCTTTAGCGTTAACGTGCCTGATTTCTCCTGATGGAAAATAGATGCGGTGGTCGATATCGTAAGCTGTCCCTTCAGTCACTGCCTTGTGCACAACTTGTGTAAACCTTTCTTTGTCATCGGGATAAATTTGCTCTAAAAGTTCTTCCATTGTCGGCGGGCGATTCAATTCTCGACCGTAAACTCGAAACAGTTCTTCCGACCAAGCAATAATTCCGGCCTCAATATCGAATTCCCAATTGCCGATGCGGGCTATTTTTTGCGCTGCTTGCAACTGTTCGGCAAGTCGTTGCAGAGATGCGATCAACTGCGTTTTTTCTGCTTCTGCTGCAACGCGGGCGCTGATATCTTTGTGAGTGCCTGTTATCCGCAACGGCGCACCCCATTCGTCGTACTCGACTACCTTGCCCATCGCCATAATCCACTGCCAATTGCCCGCTTTGTTGAGCATCCGAAATTCAAATTCATAGATCTCAGTCTCACTTTCCAAATAGGAATTTAAAGATTCCATTACCTTCGGTCGGTCTTCGGGATGCAGCAAACTTTCCCAACCCTGGAGGTTATTTTCAATTTCTGTTTCTGCGTAACCGAGCATTGATTTCCAATGAAAGTCGAAATAAGTTTCGCCAGTAGCTATATTCCAATCCCACAGCCCCAAAGAGCTGCCTGAAACCGCCAACTGCAATCGCTCTTGACTGAGCTTTAATGCCGATTCGGTGCGTTTTAGTTCTGTGAGTTCGGCAATTATGGCTATCATTCCTATTGGTTGAAGCGCGGTATCTTTAATGCAGTCAGCTCGCAATAAAGTTTCAACAATTTCGCCACTTTTAGTCTTAATTTCAATTTCACTGTTCCAGGAAAAACCTTTCCGCAGCACCCTAAATAGCTTTCTCAAATCTTGAGATTTGGCATACATTACTGCTGGACCCCCGGCATTATTTAGCTCCTCAACTGTATAGCCGTAGCGCTTAATAAATGCTTGATTGTGATAAACGGAATAACCGTCTAAATCTGCGATCGCGATCGCATCACTAGCGCTATCTACAGCTTGAGTTACCAGGCACAGAGTCAGTTCGGCTTGTTTGCGATCGGTAATGTCAAAAATCGCTCTGTCTATCCACAAAACCAGCCCTTCTAGATTGTAAGTTGGCCTACCTCTTTCCGACATCCACCGCACCGCACCGTCAGCGCGAACAATCCGGTATTCTATATGGTACGGATGTTTCGACTCTACTGCTGCACTGACTTGTCGATCGACTATTTCCTTGTCTGCCTCATGGATGAGGCTAGCAAAACTCCAGCGGTTGTTGTGAATAAAATCCTCAGCAGGATAGCCGCTAATTGCCTCAATTTCATCGGTGATAAATACCATCGTTTCATCAGCATCATACAAGCTGCGGCAGATAGCGCCGGGGATATTCTCAACGAGCGATCGAAATCTTGCTTCGCTCTCCCGCAAAGCTGCTTCTGTCTGTTTTAAATTAGTAATATCCAGCACCATGCCTTCCCAAACTATATCCCCTTCCTGCCCTATTTCAGTAGGACAATCAACTCGTTCCGGTCTCGCAACCCCTTGCATCCACTTAAATTTTCCTGACGGCACAATCGCGCGCCATTCCTGCTGCCAGGGCTGCATATTTACCGCAGAAACAGCAAGAGATTCTTCAAATCTTTGGCGGTCGTCTGGATAGATACAACTAAAAAGTAGTTGGGGATTCTGCTGAATTTTTTCTGGTGCTAATTCATATAAATTGTGGCTGCAAGAAGAAATATAAGGAAAACTTTTTTTTTCTTCTGTTGAGAGGCGAAATTGATAAATTATTCCCTGCAAATTGGCAGCAATTTGCAGAAGTCTAGCTTCGCTTTCTTGCTGCGCTAATTGTTTGCGCCTATCATGAGTGATATCTCGAATTATCCCGACGAGAATTTTACTGCCGTCGGTATTTTCAAAGACAGTTTTTTTAGTAGACAGAATGTGCTTTGCACCGCTGGCGTCCGTAAATATTTCCTCGGTCTCGTTTTCTTTCCCCGTCCTAAACACTTGCTGGTCAGTCTGCCAAAAAAATTCAGCTTCTTGTTTTGGGAAAAAGTCGTAATCCGATTTGCCCAGCAGTTCCTCGCGTTGCTTGCCGATTAGCTTGCAAAAAGCATTATTTAACAGTAGCCAGCGGTGCTGTTCGTCCTTGACAAAAATTGGGTCTGCAACTGCATCGATCGTATAATTCAAAAACTTTTTACTAGCTTCGAGTTCTGAGAGTGCTAAAATTTTATCCGTAATATCGTTGATAGTTCCTGTCGTCCCCTGCGCCGCGCCGTTCCACCCAAACATCAAAAATTCTTGAACTTCCCCCCAGCGAATATCGCCATCTTTGGTAAGATATCGAATTTGATAGCAACAAGATCTTTCTTGATTTTCCTTCAAGCCCCTAAACGAATTTAAATATTTGTATTGATCGTCAGAATGAATGTAACTCAAACAGGAGCTTCCTAAGCTTTCATCAAGAGTAAATCCGGTAATTTCCGTCCAAGCCGGATTGAGAAAAGTCCATTTGCCAGCAGTATTTGTTTCAAAAACTACTTCTTTGATATTGTGAACAACCTGCTGGTATTTTTCTTGACTTTTATGCCATTCTGCTTGCAGTTTTTGGCGGGCGATCGCGCACCTGAGCGTCCGCACCAGCAGTCGGCTGTCTACTTGTCTTTTCACCAGATAATCTTGGGCGCCTGCGGCAATTAACTCGACAGCCAGTTCTTCGTCATCGGCGGCTGTCAGAATGACGATCGGAATATTTATACCGCAATCTTGCAGCCGGAAAAGAGTATTAAATTTTGGGCTATCAGGAAGTGAAAGGTCTAATAAAATTACATCAAAAACCTCGCAGCTTAAAATTTCTATAGCTTCCCGGAGACTAACTGCATAAGCCAAATCAATTGATAGTGCCTGTGGGCGCTCAGACAGCAGTTCTTGAATTAGTTCTGCATCTTCTGCACAGTCTTCTACTAAAAGAACTTTCAAGCAAGCAGGCGTTAAAGTTGACTCAAAAACAGATGTCATTGGTTATTTATTAGTAATAAAAAAATCAGCAGGGGATGCAGTTACCTAGCTCATTAGTTGGAGAACTTAAAGCGCAGGCTTGAGGGTGCGCGGGGTGCTAGCAGACCTCCTGATTTATTTGTAGAATTGAGTTATCCGCTGCAAGTTGTCCGCCTCGCCCCAAACCTAGTACCCAACACAATCATACTTTTACCAATGTTGCAATTCCACTCTGTTTTAATTTACAACCTTTGGCAGGGGAATAGCAAGGGGCAAGGCAAAAGAGCAGAGAAATCAAGACTTGCATTCCTTACTTATACCATTTTATTTTTTAGATTTTATATTTTAAATTGCGGTTTAAAGCTTGCCTAAAGTTACATTATTTTTGCAAACAGGTATTACTACGAACCTACGAGAATTAGCGTTAATTTACGGACACGCTGTGAGATAGTATTCAGTTAATTGCCCGCAATTAGCACCTGTTTGTATTGAGCAATGCAAGTCCTCTATTTCTGGAGTAACCAAGACTTGCAGCCCTTAATATGAACCTAATTACGAACTTAATGACGGTTGTCTAACCGGACACAATTTTACTCATTTGAGTCAATTAAGTTTTCGGCGGTTTGGGCAGCACAACTGTAAACACGCTGCCTTGACCGACATTGCTGCTAATAGCAATTTCACCGTTAAAAGGTTTTAAAAGTTCAATACAAGTATAAAGTCCGAGACCAGTTCCTGTCGGTTCGCCTTCGGTTTTTTCCTCGCCTTTAGGTGGCTTGGATGTGTAAAAAGGGTCAAAAACTTTTGACAAATCTTCTGATGATATGCCGCATCCCGTATCTGCAATATCCATGTATATGTTCGAGTCGTCTTGCCGAGTCACGATAGTTAGTTCCCTGCTTCTCTTTTCCCACATAGCATCCATTGCATTATTAATTAAATTATAAAATACTTGAGATATATAGGAATAAATTAAGGGAATGCTGGCAATTTCTTCGTCATAAAAATATTTTTTTCTAATCTTATTTTTAAAATACAGGTTGCCTTCCAATAGCTGAACTTCTCGCTGCACTAAATCGTTGATATTCACAGAGTGCAAATCTTGCTTTTGCTCTTTTCTGCTTTTCATCATTAGAGTATCCATGATCTGATTGATTTTTGCGACAGCTTGAAAAATATACTTAGTATAATTAAACAGAGACTCATCTTGAATTTTTGTGGCTTTTGTTTCAATCAAATCGACGCTAGTCTGGATCACTTGCAGCGGACTTTTGAGGTTGTGCACCATTCCCTGGGTCAAACGTCCGATGATCGCTGTTTTTTCCTGGTCGATTAATTGCTTGGTTTTTTGTTCGACAAGTCTTTCTAGGTTTTGATTGAGGTGGGCAAGTTCGAGGTTTTTTTCTTCGAGTTTTTTTTGCAAGCTGCGGATTGTCAAGTGAGTTTGAATGCGGCTCAACACTTCTTCGTGCTGGAAAGGCTTAGTGATGTAGTCAACGGCTCCTGTTTGAAAGCCTTTTACTTTATCAAGCGTATCCGAAAGGGCGCTCATAAATATAATGGGAATGTCTCGCGTTGACGTGTCTGCTTTCAAACGCAGGCAAGTTTCAAAACCATCAATTCCTGGCATCATGATATCCAAAAGAATTAAATCTGGATGGATGTATTCAATTTGTTCGATCGCACTTTCGCCGTCGAGAGCCACTAATACTTTAAACCCGTAATTCCTTAAGAGCTCGAAAAGTACGTCAAGATTTGTTTGGTTGTCATCTACAATTAGTATGATGCTTCTTTCGGAATTCTTATCGTTCATATTAAAGGGAAACATTTAAATTTTTGAGTTTAGAGTTTTGGGTTTTGAATTTAAATCTAATTCAAGGGATTTTAGGCGGCTTGAGAAACCCGGTTGCTTCCTAGATGCTTCTATTTAGGATAACCCTTTTAGGAACGGGCTGCGAGTGCGGATTCCCCAAGTAAATTAAGTTGTCACTTCGCGGGAACCCAGAGTCCCTGATTGAGAATGGTACTCTGGGCGCGAGATTTAACTGATTTTGAGTTGTCTGTTAGCTACAGTCAATTTTAGGACAAATGTTCCTTCAAAAAATCTCGAATTTGCTTGAGCTGAAATCCTTTAGCAAGTTGGCGCAGGTGATCGACGAAAGGCACTAATGTCGGGTCAGAATGTTGGAGTTTAGCAGTTTCTTCCAGAATAGCTTCAATATCGCCCATTGCAGCCAATCTTAACAATGCCAAGACTGATTCTGAGGGAGGAGACACTATCGTTGAGTCAGCAGCAGCAATCTCAGATGATGCTGTGGGGGTTTGAGTTTTCCGCTTTTTGGTTTCTCCTCCTTCTTCGTAAACCCATTCTAGTCTCAAATGCAGGCGCAATAATTCTAAAAGCTCTTTAGTTTGAATCGGTTTGGTGAGAAAACTATCGCAACCTGCAAGTAGACTCTGTTGCCTGGTAGTCTCGTAAACGTTAGCGGACAAAGCAAGGATAACCACATCTTTTAATTCCGGCAACTGTCGCAGCCGCCTGGTAGCTTCCCAACCGTCCATTACGGGCATCAGCAAATCCATTAAAATTATATCGGGTAGAAATTCCTGTGCTTTGTGTATGCAGTCTTTGCCGTCTGTAGCTTCTGCAATTTCAAAGCCCAAACGAGTAAGCAGCCTCTGTAGCAGGGCGCGATTTACTTCGTGATCGTCCACGACGAGCACTTTCCGCTGGCTGCCGCTAAAACCGACAAGCCGGCGTTTTTCTTGGGTGGAGGGGAGTTCAGAAGATTGGGCGAGTGTGGGCAAGTCTAGATCCAACCAAAATATGCTGCCTTTGCCGGAGGTACTTTGGACGCGAATTTGGCTACCCATCATTTTGACTAATTTTTGGCTGATGGAAAGTCCCAGTCCGGTACCTTCGACGAAATTGCTACGATCGCCCACTTGATGAAAAGGCAAAAATATTTCTTCTAATTTATTCTGCCCGATGCCAATTCCGGTATCTTCGATTTGAAAGCGGATTTTAGCGGTAGAGCCACGATCGCCCCTATTTGCTACTGTTATTACCTCAGACGCTTCTTTTGTTCTCAGCGGCGAGAGCGACATTTGCTGCGCGTCTAACTTTGCGGTCAAATTGATTGTTTGAGTGGCAACTTCTGCTGTTAAACTAGAATTTTCGCCGTTAATTTGAGGATAATTTTCGGCTGAATTTTCTGCATAACCGACTTTGAATGTAACGCCGCCGCTGTCCGTAAACTTAACGGCATTGCTGAGCAAATTAATCAAAACTTGACGCAACCTTTTTTCGTCAACCAAAATGGCGTCTGGCAGAGCCGAAACCTGCTCGTAATTAAAGGCAATTCCTTTTTGATCCGATCGCATCTGGAACAAATCAACAATACTTTTAACAAAGCTGGGAAAATGCACGTTCGCCGGTGACAGTTCCATTTTACGAGCTTCGATTTTCGAGAGGTCTAAAACATCATTAATCAGCATCAGCAGGTGGTTGCCGCACTGGTTAATGTTGTTGAGACTTTCTTGCTGATCGGCGGTAAAATTTTTATCCAGTTTGAGCAGTTGAATGTATCCCAAAATCCCGTTCAAAGGCGTCCGCAACTCGTGGCTCATGTTGGCGAGAAAGTCGCTTTTAGCGCGGTTAGCCGATTCCGCGGCTTCTTTAGCTAATTGCAGGGCGGCTTCTGCAAGCTTGCGCTCGGCAATTTCGGTTTGTGCTTGTTCAAAAAGCGTCGATTGCTGAATGGCGATCGCCAACTGCACCCCCAATTGTTTCAGGCACTCTGCCTCCAATTGCTGCCAGGGACGCGGGCCTGTGCAGTGGTGGGCAATTAACAGCCCCCACAAGTTTTTGCCTTGCACAATTGGCACTACCAGATTCGCTCTCACGTCGAGCCGAGTCAACAAACTCAAATGGCAGTCGGCCATGCCGGCATTGTAAACATCTTCTGCGGCTGTAATTCTGCCCTCTTGGTAAAGAGTAACGTAGGTTTTCTCAAAACAGGGGTCATAAATTTTCATTCCTACAATTGGTCGGACATTTTCCGCAACAGACTCGACAGCAATAAATCCACTCCCATCCGGATTGAATTGGTAAATAACAGTGCGGTCTACTTGCAAAAATTGCCGCACCTCTTCGACACTTTTGGTGAGAATTTCTTCTAAATTTAGAGAATATCTAATGCGTTCCAGCATAGCTACTGCCAACTGTTCGCGCTTTAATCTCTGGTACAAAATCATTTCAGATTCTTTGCGTTTTGTGATGTCTGTAATAACTCCCACTAAGCCGATTAAATGACCATTTATATCTTGAATGCTGTCGGCTCGCACCAAAGCAGTAACAGCTTCGCCGCTCTTAGTTTGCAGGGCAACTTCGCCAGACCAAGAGCGACCTTTGCGAAGATTTTTATAAATTAGTTTATAACTTTTAGGTCGGACGTAAAGCACGGCGATATCGGCAAGATCGTTGAGTTCTTCCACTGTGTAGCCGTAACGCTGAATAAAGGCTTGATTGTGGTAAATAGACAGCCCTTTTAAGTCGGCGATCACGATCGCGTCGCTGGTACTTTCGACGGCTTGAGTGACCCGCAGCAATGCTAATTCTGCTGCTTTGCGATCGCTGATATCCGTCATCGAACCCACCATCCGCAGGGGATTGCCGGCTTTGTCCCACACTGCTTGAGCGCGGGCGAGCACCCATTTATAGCTGCCGTCTTTGCACTGCAAGCGGTATTCGGCGGCGTAATTGGGGGTTTGGCGATCGAGATAATTTTGGATCGCTGCTTGCACTCGCGAGCGATCGTCTTGATGGATGCGATCGATCCATGCGTAGTTGCTGCTGTCGATTTCGCCGTCTGTGTAACCGATAATTTCTTGCCAGCGAGCAGATCGAAAAGCTTCATTTGTTTGAAGATCCATATCCCAAATTCCGTCTTGATTGCCTTTGAGAACTAACTGCCAGCGTTCTTCACTTTTCCGCAATTCTTCTTCGGCTTGTTTGCGCTGAATATGAGCGCCCAACTGAGTCGCTACTGCCTTGACCAACTCTACTATACGCGGTTCCATAACCGACCGATCGCGCTTGCAGAATACTAAAACTGCCAGCACATTTGAGCTAGCGCAAATTGGCACTCCGAAACAACTTTTCAATCCCAATACTGTCGCCATTTGCGATCGGGCAAAAAGATACTTATTGGCTATAGAAAAATCTTCAATCCATTCTACTTTTCGGGTTGACCAAATCCGTCCGGGTATGCCCACTCCGGCGGCGAATCTAATTTTTTTACTTTCGCGGCCGAACCTATCTAAATCGCGATCGCTAGCGTACCAAGTTTCGCTGTGTTCCAAAAAAGTACCGTTAGCATCCGGTATCCAGGCTTCCGCAAAATTCCAGCCGATCGCATTGCACAGCAACCGCAGGATATCTGCGAGGGCGCTGTGAAAATCGACAGATTGACTAATTGCTTGAGTTGCTGCCAGCAACAGCTTGATTTCATCTTCTGCTTGCTTGCTTTCTGTAATATCAGTTCCCGTGCCGAGAATTTGTTTTAACTTGCCGTCTGCTGTTTTTGCAAATACAGTATCTCGGCTGACAATCCAGCGCCAAGAACCATCCTTGTGCCTGATTCGGTATTCAATTTCAAAGATATCCCCTTCCGTACCCGTTTCGACTTGCTGTAAATAATCAGGTATTTTGATTGAATCTTGCGGGTGCATTAAAGTTGACATCATCCACGGCCCGATTGCCTGAATTTCCTCTACTGTATACCCGAGAATCTGGTATATAGAATCGTTCGCATAGATAGTTTTTTGTTCTATTAAGTCATAAACATACAACATATTAGGACTTGCCCCAGCAATTTGTTGAGTGAACCGCTGGCTTTCTCGCAGTGCTGCTTCTGTTTGTTTTCTTTGGGAAATATCACGAACAATGCAAATGGTTTCACCGCCGGGCAGCATTGTCAGGGAGACATCTATAGGGAATTTCGATCGGTCGCGGCGGCATCCTACTGCTTCGGTGCTGTAACAACCTTTCTGCACTAAAGCAGGCATGACTTCTTGCTCGAACCTTTGCAGTTCTGCACCTTCGTAGAATATTTTCCAACTTTCACCTAAGATTTCTTCGAGAGAGTCGTAACCGTAGATTTTGAGTTGGGCTGCGTTGCAATAAATCACCTCTTCCCCCGCACTGATTATGGCGATACCTTCGGAAGCTTGGGTCATTGCTGCTGCTTGCCTGTGGAGTAATGACTCGGATCGTTTGCGTTGAGTGATGTCGCGGACGATCGCAATAATTTCGTCATCGGGGCAGAACACAATTCTCGCTTCAAAATCGTAAAGTTCACCATTAACTGGCATTTCATATTCTACGACTTGAATCTCCCCGGTATCGATCGCTTGTTGATTGCCGGACAAGATTTTTGCAGCAAAAGCAGCAGGCAATATGTCTTGTGCTTTTTGGCCGATTACTCTTATTTTCGGTAGGATATTCTCAAAATCTTTGGCAGGTTTGAAGTCTACAAAAGTGCCGTCTGCCCGACAGCGAAATATCATGTCCGGTATTGCATTTAAAAGAGCGCGGTTGGTGGCTTCGCTCTTGCGCAGTTCAGCTTCAGCTTGCTTGCTAAATGTAACGTCGCGAGCAACTGCATACATCAAACCTTCTTCTGCAAACGGCGATGCCGTCCACGACAGCCATTTATAAGTGCCATCTTGGCAAAGATAGCGGTTTTCTAAGTTAATAATCGGATTGCCATTTTTAATTTTTTCTAATTCAGCTATAGTTATTTCTCGGTCTTCTAGATGCACGAACTCTATAAAAGGTTGGGCTAGCATTTCATCGCTGCTGTAACCTATTACATTTGACCAAGCCGGGTTTAAGCGTTTGAAATAGCCGTCCAAACCTGCAATGCAAAGTAAATCAAGCGAGAGATTAAAAAATCGATCGCGGTCTTGCTGGGTTTGTTTTAATTCCGTAACATCCATCACCAAACCGTCCCAAACGATATCACCGTTTGCTTGCTTTTCTGGCTTCGAGGCACCTTGCAGCCACTTCACTTTGCCGTGGATAATTTGTCGCCACTGGTGCTGCCAAGGTTGCAGAGTCATTGCTGAAATTTTTATCGATTTTTCAAAGCCTGTGAGGTCATCTGGATGAATTGTTTCATAAGCAAAATTTTTCTTTTTTTCTATATCTTTCGCTTCTAATTGGTAAAGATTCTTGCTGCCAGAAGAAACGTAAGTAAAATACTTTCTTCCCCCCGGCTCTAACCGGAATTGATAAATCATTCCCGGCACGTTGGATGCCATTTTTTGCAATCTAGCTTCGCTCTCTTTCAAAGCTAATTGTTGCCGTTTGTACTCTGTGACATCTCGAATAGTACCGACTAACATTTTACTGCTGTCAGTTGCTTTAAATACACTTTTTTTAATCGAAATAATGCGTTTTTTTCCGGTCTTGTCTGTAAATTTGTCTTCCGTTTCTTCAGCGATGCCAGTTCTGAATACCTCTTCGTCTTTTTGCCAAAATTTTTGGGCTTTTGCTGGTGACAAAAATTCGTATCCCGATTTACCGATCAGTTCTTGTCGCCTTTTTCCCATCAAGTCACAAAAAGCGTCGTTTAATACGACCCACCTGTGCTGCTCGTCTTTGACAAAAATCGGGTCGGGAGTAGCATTAATGGTGTGATTTAAAAAATCTTCTGATGCTTTTAATTTAGCTTCGTAATGGTAGCGATCGCTCACATCCAAGATTACTTTAATCATCCGGTCGATGGAGCCGTCCCGACCGCGAATACAGCGCAGGGAAACTCTAGTATAAACTGTTGTTCCGTCTTTTCTGCGCCACCTTTTGTCTAAAACATAGCCTTCGCTGTCCCCTGCAAAAATTTTATTTAACTGCTCTACACTAGCTTGCCTGTCTTCAGGAAAACCCCACCGCTGCCAATTTTCGTGAAAAAAATCTTGGCGATCGTATCCCAGCAAGTCGCACAAAGCATCGTTCACTTCCAAACACCGGCATTTTTCGGGTTCTGAGGGGGAAAGTGGAGGAGCAAGAATGGCAATCCCAACGAGAGAATTCTCGACTACCGAGCGATATTTTTCTTCGCTTTTTCGCAAAGCTTCTTGGTTGTGCTGCCGCTCGACTGCGTAGCGGAGCGATCGAATTAACACTTCGCTGTCGATGTTTCGCTTGACTAGATAATCTTGAGCTCCGGCTTGGATTGACTGTATGGCAAGTTCTTCATCGTTGCGTGCTGTCAGTACGACAATCGGAGTATTTAGGCTGTATTCTTGTATTTTGACAATTGTACTTAAGTCTTGGCTGTCGGGCAGCGAAAGGTCTAGTAAAATCACATCAAAATGTTCGCCGATCAAAAGTTGCTGCGCCTTGCTGAGACGATCGGTACAGCTTACTGACAGCCTTTGGCGATCGGATCGGCTAACTTTTGTTTCTAATAATAATTCTTCGATCAGATCGGCTTCGGCTTGATTGTCTTCGACTAGAAGAACTTTAAAGCCGTTTCGCTGTGCGGCTGAGCTCAAAACTGATATCATACACCTTGTTTTTTGTCATAAGGCAGTCGAACTAAATATTATAGCATATAAATAATTGCATCGCCAAAAATACCGCCGCTCCAAGTTAAAAACTCCCTGGTTCAAGAATTACAATCGACTCTATGCGACTGTGTTTTTTCTCTAACTAGGTCAACGCAATTAGAGGGAAAATTTTAACGGTTTTTAGATGCTCGGTTTCAGGAGGAAACTAAGCTGCTTCGTGTTGTGTTTTTTGGGCGATCGCCCCGGTCAGCCGATTTTAGATTTTAAATTTTAGATTTACTCCACAGATGAATCGCGAAGCTTGAACAAGGGTCTAAAATTTTGGCCGGCTCACGACTCGTGTCGTTCACAAGTATCCGTTTTTGGGCGGGTCAGCCGATCGCGCGATCGAAACCCACCCTTTGTTGCCCTTCGATTCCGCTACCAATACAATTCGAGCGCTATCCCCGCACCAATGGGCGCTCAGCGCCAAAAAAGCGGTGGGAACTATCTTTGATATTCACATTTTTACCAGTTATTTTATGATAGCTTACTTAAACTCATCACTGCCATTTCTTTACTTTTTGCAATCAAATAAATTTTCTCCACAGCTCTTGCTATTTACCGAAAAAGTGATACTCTTGAAATAGAGGGGATCAAAAAGTCTGCTGGAGACAGCCTCAGAAAAAATTAGATATTTTTCACAACAAAACTACGTTTTAAAAATTGACAGTGAATTGAAACTGCTTTGACAGTCAATTGTTTGCTGTCTAGGTATCTAATTGAGCGGAAGTTGAGAGGAAAAAAGCAATGCTGGACAAATTAGCAATTCAACAAAAACCCGTTTTAATTCCGAAAGAAAAAGCCTTAGTATTGTGGTTTGATGAAGTCGGCATCGCAGACATCTCATTAGTAGGCGGGAAAAATGCTTCTTTGGGCGAAATGATTCAACAGTTAACCCCCAAAGGAGTCAGAGTTCCCAACGGATTTGCAACAACAGCACACGCTTACCGCTACTTCATCGAGTCGGCAGGTTTAGAAGCTAAATTGCGCGAAATTTTTGCCGATTTAGACGTAGAAGATCTGCAAAACCTGCGACAAAAAGGCAAGCAAGCGCGGGCACTGATTCTCGACACGCCGTTTCCGCGAGAATTGCAAGCTGCAATTGCGGATGCTTACGAGAAATTGTGCGATCGCTACGGCGACAGTACAGACGTAGCAGTGCGTTCCTCCGCCACCGCCGAAGACTTGCCAGACGCCAGTTTCGCGGGACAGCAAGAAACCTACCTCAACGTCCAAGCTTGCGCTGGTGTCCTCGAATGCTGTCACAAATGCTTCGCCTCCATATTCACCGACAGAGCAATTTCCTACCGCCAACAGCGGGGATTCGACCACTTTGAAGTCGCCTTATCTGTCGGCGTGCAAAAAATGGTGCGATCGGACTTAGCATCCTCCGGCGTCATGTTCAGCATCGACACCGAAACCGGATTCAAAAACGCCGTATTAGTCACCGCCGCCTACGGATTAGGCGAAAACGTCGTCCAAGGCGCCGTCAACCCCGACGAATACTTCGTCTTTAAACCAACATTAAAACAAGGTTTTCGGCCGATTTTAGACAAACGCCTCGGCAGCAAAACACTCAAAATGGTGTACGATATCGGCGGTTCTAAATACACAAAAAACGTATCTGTGATAGCAGCAGAAAAAAATAAATTTGCCATACAAGATGATGAAATTCTGCAACTAGCAGAGTGGGCTGTAGTCATAGAAGAACACTACTCCCAAGTGCGCGGGACTTATACCCCGATGGACATTGAGTGGGCAAAAGACGGCAATACGGGCGAATTGTTTATCGTCCAAGCGCGACCCGAAACAGTACAATCTCAAAAGTCGGCTAAAGTTTTGCGCAACTACAAATTGCAAGGTTCCAGTGCAATTTTGGCAAAAGGACGCGCCGTTGGCGAATCAATCGGACAAGGCAAAGCCCGCGTGATTTTAGATGTTCACAGAATCGCTGAATTTCAATCAGGAGAAGTTCTTGTCACCAACAAAACAGACCCGGATTGGGAACCGATCATGAAAAAAGCAAGTGCGATCGTCACCAATTCCGGCGGCCGCACTTGTCACGCCGCGATCATCGCCCGAGAAATGGGGATTCCCGCCATTGTCGGCACCGGCGACGCCACCCAAATCTTAAAAAACCATCAAGAAATCACTGTTTCTTGTTCGGAAGGAGACGAAGGCAAAGTTTATGCCGGTTTGCTTCCTTTTGAAATTCAAGAAACTGCGATCGAGAATTTGCCCCGCACCCGCACTCAAATTTTAATGAATGTCGGAAATCCAGAAGAAGCCTTTGGTTTATCAGCAATTCCTTGCGACGGCGTAGGCTTGGCGCGGCTGGAATTTATCATTGCCAATCACATTAAAGCACACCCGCTGGCACTGATTCACTTTGACGAATTGGCAGATGAATCAGTCAAGGAAGAAATTGCCGAACTGACAGCACTTTACCAACACAAACCCGATTTCTTCACCGACAAACTCGCCCACGGAATTGCCACAATTGCTGCCGCATTTTATCCCAACCCAGTCATCGTGCGGATGAGCGATTTCAAGAGCAACGAATACGCTAATCTTTTGGGAGGGCGGCAGTTTGAACCCAAGGAAGAAAACCCGATGATCGGGTGGCGCGGCGCGTCTCGCTATTACGACCCGAATTACCGCGAAGCTTACGCTTTGGAATGCAAAGCATTGAAGCGAGTTCGCGACGAAATGGGCTTGACAAATGTGATTCCGATGATTCCATTTTGTCGCACCCCGGAGGAAGGCCGAAAAGTGTTGGCCGAGATGGCAAAACACGGTTTAGTCAAGGGCGAAAACGGCTTGCAAGTCTATGTGATGTGCGAATTGCCGAGCAATGTCATATTTGCTGACGAATTCGCGCAAGTTTTTGACGGATTCTCGATCGGCTCTAACGATTTAACTCAGCTAACATTAGGATTAGACCGGGATTCTGCTTTAGTCGCGCACATCTTTGACGAACGGAATGAAGCTGTCAAGCGAATGGTAGAAATTGCCATTAAAGCTGCCAAGAAGTACGGCCGCAAGATTGGGATTTGCGGTCAGGCGCCCAGCGATTATCCTGAGTTTGCTCGATTCTTGGTTGAGTTGGGAATTGATTCGATTAGTTTGAATCCAGATTCGGTTTTAAAGACTTTGTTGGATGTTGCTAAAGTGGAAGGTGCGGGTTCGTTGATGGATTTAGCGGGGGATGTTGCTAAAGTTTAACGGTTTTGGTTTTTGAGAGAAACCGAGTTTCTCAAACAATAGCTGCGCCCTTTTCTGGTTTGGTTGTTTTTGAACTCGACCCGGTTTCTCATCTCTAGTCCTGTCCAATAACCGATCTCGCGTTTGTAGTGATGAATCCCAGTCCTCTGATTTTTATGAGGACTTGCATTCCTCACTACAAACCTATTTTATTGCGGTAATTGACCGGACATAATATCACACCATACCTGGGCTTCTGGCTTTGTTGAGTGCTGGCGATGCGCTATACGAAAAAAGTGGCGCCAACAGCGATCGCCCTCCTCACCCGCCAGCAAACGGTTAACGCTTAACGGTTAACGGCATCATAGTTTGAAATTTGGTCGGGAACTTTTCTAATTTAAAACCGTCGTTTCGGAGATAATTTTCTGTTGCCGATCGCCTAAATAAAAACAAATATTCTCCACATAAGCTCTGAAAAAGTGCTAACTGCTCTCCTGATAATTTTCATAGGTTTAGTTCCGTCGCTGGTGTCTTTGTGGGTGATGCGCTCTGCCGAAACCCAAGCCCGCGATAGAATTGCAGCGGCTAGGCTGGCGGTAGCGAATAGACCCCTGCGATCTCAACTAGCAATTGCCGATCGCACTTACATAGAAGGTCTCGGTTATCCGATCGGCGATATTACTTGCGAGTATAACGCCCGCTCTAATTACATTCGCTGCGCTGTCAATCCTTCTGGGCCCTGTCAAGACTGTCGGTACTACCAATCCAGAGCTCTTGACGTTCGCGGTGAAAAGATATAGCTTGTATGGGGGCTTGTATGTAGGCACATTTGCGGATATAATAATCAATGAGTTAATATGTACTTACGTGTCAGGATTATTGTTGGAGCTTGTTTTGGACGACCCGCCCCCAAAGTCAGCAATTAAAACCTAATCGAGCAGTATTGCTGGGTTACAGTTGCCATAACTGGCGGATTGCAATCGGTGTTTTTGTAGTTGAGGACTTACGATCGGAGACCAGGTTTAGACCATAAACTTTGGTTGGGCGACGAGAAATCTAGAAATAAATTGGGTTTCAAGTCTCTTGGGCGTAACTCCTGCAGTTAAGAAAATTAGCGAACAAAAATCCCAAGTAGCTGACGGGCAAATTTCCAAGCCAGTTTCTCCAAAACATCATGAAAAATTCTGCACGAACGATTGTCCCGAGCCTTTACTTTAAACAGAAATCCGCTCGAAGACTCGCTTGTTGACAGTTTGAGAAGTTAGTTGTGGGCGGCACTAATCTGTTTTTGCGAGCGCAGCGAAACAGTCTCAAACCAGGATTGCTATTTCCAGACTGCAAGTCATGAATTTTTAAGACGCCTCGTCGATACAGGGTATGCCAATTTCAATTGAATCTCATATGTTCCACCATTCTCGCTTAACAGGATTTCCGACCTGTTCCACAAAAAGTGTATTTTCTTGTGGAGTGGGCAGGAGAAGCCGCCCGTAGAAAGGTTATTGAGAATGGTACAAGATCTCAGTTGAATGACACTTCGGGCACGGCCGGCATAATTATGTCACGGCTATAACACCCTAATTAATGTCTAGTTGCTATTGTCCACAGGGTCTGCGCACCAAAACCAAAGAAAGCGACTTTTTTACCGGGAGCAAGGGCTGCACGAAGTCTTTTCGTCCCTCAAACCCCTTTATGCGTCCAGAAATAGTGAAAATTCTCTGCAAATAAAGTGCATTAGACGATCTACAGAAAACCTCATCAAGTAAATTTTTGAGAACTCCTGTTATTATCTACTGCGCGATGTAAGAGATCTGCGTGTAACAGATACACTCGCTAACAGAAAAGAAAGTCGAAGGCAAAATCTCACCCCATAGATAGATTATTGGGATTTAAACTCTAAATCCTCAACGTTTCTATCGGCGATATTTGCCATGCTATCAACTATCAAGGTAGCACTGCTTTGTGTTGAGTTAAATTCGCTTGTTGCTCTTTCTCTAAGTCAAGCAACAGATCCTCTTAGTCTGCAATTCAACCTTTTCAATAAGTGATAATTATCATCTTGAACTGGGTAATTTATCTACAATCATTGAGACAACTTGACAATGCACAGCATCTGCAAAAAATCACTTTCTCTAAGCCAAAAAATATGTGATTCGACCGCAAGGATTGCGGAAATAAACTCCCGAAAAGCACCAATTTACGCTCAGAAAAAAACAATAAAAAAAGTAAAAACAGAAGATTGTTTTCTGTCCCAGAAATTAGATGGCGGCGCGGGAATTCGGCATCCCCACAGAGAATTTTTACGAGCAACCGAGTCGGTGGGCGCCCTGAGTGTAAAAAATGTATTGTTCATCGATGCCAGAGTAGAGAACTGCGACAGCTTGGCAAGAGGAGCAACAGCCGATACAGAGGTATTTGTACTGGACTCGACGCTGGATGGAGTCGAGCAAATTACTAGAATTCTGGCTAATTGCAGCGATTTAGACAGCCTTCAGATAGTTTCTCACGGTCGAGAAGCGGGGGTGCAGCTAGGGTCGATCGAACTCTGCAACAACAACTTAGAAACCTACACCCCTTTGTTGCAGCAGTGGGGAAAAGCCCTCAGCGAGAGAGGAGATATCTTGTTATTCGGGTGCAGCGTCGCAGCGGGGGAAAGCGGCGAGGCCTTCGTGCGGCGGCTGAGCTTGATGGTCGGTGCAGATATTGCAGCTTCCGACAACTTGACGGGGAGTGCGGCACTCGGCGGCGACTGGGAATTAAAATTTGCGACAGGGGAAATAAAGCCGAGTATCGCCATTGAAAAAGAAGTGCTCGAAGCCTACCCTTACACCCTCGGCACATTAGTTAACGAAACTTTCAAAAACTCCACAGTTAGGGGGCCTTGGATTTACGGGGGAAACGACGGGGCACTTTTTGATCCGAGCAGCGGGGTTCCAGCAGCCGCTCAACTTATCCCCGGTATTACCGGAGGCACTGTATCCGGCGTACTTCCGGCTTTGGGCGGTTCGAGTCCCGGCGATGGGGCTCTGCTATTAACTCCAGCAGTAAACCTTCGGGAAGCCTTTGTCATCTACAACAACCCCATTCCTTCAACCGACGGTCTCAGAGTCCAGTTTGATTTTTATTCTTACGGTTCAAGCGAGCAAGCTAATTCTCCGCAACCATTTATTAGCCCTCAGCCAGGGGACGGGCTGGGTTTCTTCTTGATTGATGGGACTGTTAGCCCAACAAGGACTGGGGGTTATGGCGGTTCTGTGGCTTACGCTCCACGAACGGGTATACCCGGTATTGAGGGAGGTTATTTAGGCATTGGGCTTGACGAGTTTGGCAATTTTTCAACATCCACCGAAGGGCGCTCTGGCCCTGAGCCATCTCCGATTCCCGGCTCCTCTATTGGTTCTTTCAGACCTGATTCAGTAACTGTTAGAGGAAATCAAGCAAACGGTTATCAGTTTTTAACAAATGCGATCGTTCCCTTCGGCATCGATAACATTCCTACGAGCATTGACTTTAGCGGCCCTGAGCCGGGCAAGAATTTTAATTTCAGCAATACGTTCACGAGCGATCGCAATTTAGCCAAAAGAGCCGTTCAAATTACGCTGAATCCATCTAACGATTCGGTGAATCCCTCTCGCCTCACCGTTGCCTTCGATGAAAATTTCGACGACATTTACGAAACTACATTAATCAACATCCCCAACTTGGCAACCGAAAACGGCGCAGTACCGCCAATTTTCAAATTTGGTTTTGGCAGTTCCACAGGAAGCGCCAACAACATTCACCAACTTCAAAACCTGGTAGTTGAAACTATCAATCCTCCCAGTATCGCCGCTGAAGTTGCCACTATCAAGACTGGCCCGCAGTTCGTCAAGTCCGAAGGCAGCATTACCTACACGATTACTACTGTAAACAAGGGGCCAGCGCCCGCTACAAATGTCCTGATTCAAGACGAAATACCTTTAGAACTGCTGCTTCCGGGCGGATTGCCGCCCGTTCTCAGTGCCTCCAACAACGGCACTTACGTTAACCAAACCAAGGCAGTCACCTGGCCGTTAATTCCCGTTCTCAATGCCGGCGAGACTCTGACTTACACCCTGACAATTAATCTGCCGCCCGGTTTAACCAGCGGTAGCAGTTTTGCCAACGTTGCATTCAGCACTAGCTCGACTTTCGACCCCGACCTCAGCAACAACAGCGGTGTAGTCGCGCCAGGGCAAATCGAGGGGCCTGGTGTAGTCTCTACCACAGTTGTCGATACAGTCGCGGATTTAGTTACTACCAAAAGTGGCCCTGTGACTACCTCGGCCGGGTCAAGCGTCGCCTACACATTGACTACGACTAACATGGGGCCAGACCCCGCTGCCGATGTGACCATCACGGACAGCATTATTCCGGGTTTAACAGGAGTCAGCCTATCGGACGGCGGCACTTACGACGCAGTGACAGGGGTTGTCACCTTCCCAGCACTGACGGTGCTGGCAAATGCGGCTACTGCGACCCACACCGTCAGTTTCATCGCCCCAGCCACCCGTACCGCCATCAGCAACACGGCCCGGAGCAGCGCGGCGACTTTCGATCCGATCGCCACTAACAACAACGGCTCCCTAACCAACAAAGACGGCACTCTTACTAACTCTACGGTTACGACAAGTATTGCGCCCAACGCCGACCTCGCAACCACCAAAACAGGATCTACGAGTGCTACGGCCGGTAGCTCGGTCAGCTACACGATCGCCACAGTCAACTTAGGCCCGAGTCCTGCAGAAGCTGTAACCATAACTGACAGCATAGTTCCCGGCTTAACGGGAGTCACCGCATCTAACGGCGGCGCGTACGACCCAGTGACCGGCATTGTCACCTTCGGGCCCGTGGCGATCGCCAACGCGGAGACAGTCACCCGGACGATCGGCTTCACAGTACCCCCCACCCTAACTTCCATCAGCAACACGGCCAGAAGTACCTCCATCACTCCCGACTCCTCTGCGGCCAACAACAACGGTACCAACCCCAACGCCACCGTCACTACCTCGATCGATGCTGTGGCCGATGTTATCACCCAAAAAACCGCTCCGGCCAGCATCAAGGCGGGCGGCACGCTCATTTATACAATTACTACTACCAACAACGGGCCGAGTCCCGCCACCAACGTAGTCATCACCGACAGCCTGATTCCCGGCTTAACTAATGTCAGCGTGTCCGATGACGGAACCTACAATCCAGACACAGGGGCGATCGATTTCCCAGCTATCGCGACTTTAGCCAGTGGCACCAACCAGAGCCGCACTATCAGCTTTGTACCCCCGCCTACCCTGACGAGCATCACCAATATTGTATTGAGTCGCTCGTCCACTTTTGACCCTGATTTGACGAATAACAACGGCTCGACAGTCGCAGTGCCCGGTCAGGTGGGGGGTCAAGTTATTACCTCGATCGATCCTGTAGCCGACCTGGTTACGTCCAAGACTGGTCTCACATCTGCTCCTGCCGGCAGTTCTGTGACTTATACTATAACTACCACCAACAATGGGCCGAGTGCTGCTGAAGACGTAGTGATTACAGACAGCATCATTCCCGGTTTAACGGGAGTCAGGGCATCCGATAACGGCACTTACGACCCAGTGACAGGGGTTGTCACCTTCCCAACAATTCCCAGCTTGACTAGCGGCAGCAACATCAACCGCGAGGTAACAGTAGTCGTTCCAGCGACGGGCACCATTAGCAATACTTCCCAGAGCCGATCGACCACTTTTGACCCCGAACCGAGCAATAACAACGGTTCCGAGTCCAGAGCCACTGTCACCACCGCCATTTTACTCGCGCAACCAACACCTAACAAACTTCCATCAGCCGACAGCAGCAATGTGGCGATCGCGCCCAACAGCGTTGTCCAAATTAGCGGGCTCGGAGGCAGAGACTCAGACGGCACAGTGGTTACATTCACCATCAGCACCCTGCCGCCGGCAAATCAAGGCATCCTGTTCTTGGGCGACCCCGCAACGGGGGGAGTCGCCGTCACGGCAGGTCAAACCCTGAGGGCCGAGCAAATGACGCAGTTATTCTTCCAGTCTGCCGGCAATTTCACAGGAGCTGATTTTACCTACAGCAGCAATGACAATCTCGGTGGCAGCAGTCCTGCCGCCACAGTTTCTCTGGTGTCGCTGGCGTTCAACTACCCGCCGGTATCCACAAACTTCAGCAAGACACTGGCGCCAAACAGCACCGTCAACCTCGCAGGGCTGACGGCAAAAGACCCCGACGACTCGATCGAATTCTTCACCATCAACACCCTGCCGGCGGCAAATCAAGGCGTCCTGTTCTTGGGCGACCCCAGCCAGGGAATCCGGATCGCGGCAGGCCAAAGACTGAGCACGACTCAAATCAGCCAGTTATTCTTCCAAGCAACCAGCGAATTCGCAGCCGCCAACTTTACCTACAGCGCCACAGACAGCCGCGGCGCTACCAGTCCAGCCCCCGCAACAGCGTCCCTGCTAGCACTATTACCTCCCACCGACCAGCCACCCGTCGCCAACAACTCCAGCCTCGCTGTGTTGCTGGGAAGAACCGTGAACATCCCCGGACTCGGAGGAACCGACCCAGACGGGACGGTGGTTTCCTTTACCGTAAACACCTTGCCACCAACCAATGAAGGCACGCTGTTCTTGGGCGACCCCAGCCAGGGAGTGCGGGTCACGGCAGGTCAAACTCTGAGGGCCGAGCAAATTACCCAGTTGTTCTTCCAGGCGTCCGGCAATTTCACAGGGGCAAACTTCACCTACAGCGCTACAGATAACCAGGGCGCCACCAGTGCGGCAGTCGCCACTGTCTCTCTCATTCCCCTGAACCAACCAACACCAACACCAGCCCCGACGCCGATACCCGCGCCGATACCAACACCAGCCCCGATACCGACACCAGCCCCGATACCAACACCAGCCTCGATACCAACACCAGCCCCGATACCGACACCAGCCCCGATACCAACACCAGCCTCGATACCAACACCGGCCCCGATACCGACACCAGCCCCGATACCAACACCAGCCCCGACGCCGATACCCGCGCCGACGCCGATACCCGCGCCGGAACCAACGCCGACGCCGACACCCGCGCCGACGCCGACACCCGCGCCGACGCCGACACCCGCGCCGGAACCAACGCCACCAACACCAACACCCGCGCCGACGCCGACACCCGCGCCGGAACCAACGCCGACACCAACACCAACACCACCAACACCACCAACACCAACACCAACACCAGCGCCAGAACCGACCCCAATATTCGATCCAGTGCCCGAACCGGATACCGGTTGCGGTTGCCAACCACTGCCCCTGCCGCCCAACTTCACATTTATCCCCCCCCAGCCTTCACAAACACTCAACTTCGACTCCAACGCCGCACAACTCATCGACATCCAAAACACAATTCTCGGAACCGAGGCAAACGATTCCTTAACAGGAAACGAAACTAACCAACAGTTTCTCTCCCAAAGCGGGGACGACACAGTGTTAGGTGAAGCAGGCAGCGATATCGTTTACGGCGAACAACAGCGAGATTTCATAGCTGCCGGCCTCGACAGCGACATCGTTTACGGCGGCAAACAAACCGATGCAGTATTTGGTGGCAAACAAGACGATCGCATTTTTGGCGATCGCAATTCCGACACATTGTACGGCGATCGCGGTGCCGACACCATCGT
>NZ_JAUBPO010000160.1:0-10783 GCF_036700785.1 Microcoleus sp. S28C3
TAACTTTCGGGCGAGGCTATTAGCTTGCTTTTCTAATTAGTTTTGCTTATCACCTTGACTCCAGAAGAGCCAGTTTTGCTAGTTTTAGTCAGCCGATTGGTTGGAGTGTGGTGTCGAGCTTCTACCTTGCTAAGCATAGCAATGCGTTAGCTCTTATGGCTTACCTAAGCTTTTTTAAGGTTATAAATAGCCAAAAACTTATTTATAAAAAAAGCGGGGATTTAAAAAAACAAGCCTTGCCATATAAGGTTTACAGCCGACCGCCGCCCTTGTTAAAAACTACAGTAAAATTGTGGTTTACTGTAGTTTTTACTATTATTTGAATGAGAGCAATTTCCTGAAAGCCTCTTTTCAAAGCTTCGCAGCACTTCCACAAGACCTAAACTTGTCCCGTTTCCCTTTAGCAGGATTTATAAACATGAAAAAGAACCTCTTTCTGACCGATATTCTGGGTTTGTATGCTACTCACATTCAGAGCAAGCACCCGCAAAAGAAAGCGCAAGAAATTATCGCTCAAACTGAAACGGCTATCAACCGTTACACTTTGCCAGGATGGGGCTTGGAACCTTTCAAAGGTCGCAAGCCCACGCAAGTTGAAAGAGACAGGGCAACGACCTTTAAAAAAGGTATAAACGTTGAGCAATTCACAACTGCCTTAGAAGCTCAAGAAAAAGCTTTTGAACTGCTGCAACCCTCGGATAGTAGTAAGGAGGTTTATAGCTGCCGACTTAAGGAACTTGTTTCTTGGTCTAGTCAGGAAGTCTGGTGGCCGGGAAATACCTTACCTGAGAAACCTGTTGATTGCTGCGGGGGTCGCCGCCGTCGGGGCTATGGAATTATGGCGAAAACGCTACTGACAAGTCGCTCTGCTTTGCCACCTTACGGTTTGCAACCAGAGCAAGTTTCAGAGAAGTTAAAAGCTGAATTTGAACATTTCTACAAGTTTCGTACCTCCGCCCACTGGCCGGGTAGGTTAGAAGACCCAGTGAAAACTACAGCCTGCCGCAACCAAATTCGCTTGTTCTTTCACTTGCTCGGCTGGTTCCATTACTACCGAGGAGTGCCGTTGGAAGAGCTGTCTTTGAATACTTTAATTCCGCCGGTTGAACTCAAGTATGCGGCTTCTAAGGAAGCTGCGGCCGCAATGGCTGCTAAGGTAGGGGATTATGTGGATCGCTGGGTTTGCGAATTCTGCAACTTTTTGATAGAGGAGCGGGGTGCTAGAAGCCCCCACACTCGCAAGAATTACCTCTGTGCGCTGCTGGCGGTGGCGAAGTTCCAATACCACAAAGAAATCACTTCTAGCGATTACAGGGAAGTGCCGGCTGTGGAGGTGCTGCGCCGACGGCTGTCACTGGCCACTAAGGAGTTGAAAAATCACGTTCCAGTGGCGGATGTGGATAAGAAGTGGCTGGATGTGACGGAGGTTTTGGAACTAATTGTCGAACCGCTGCGCGATGAGTGCCAACCGAAGTTGGCGTGTGGCTCTGGGAGGTCTCTGAAGGCGACTGCTTACAGCTTCCAGCGCTACGTGCTCTGGGGGTGTTTGACCTATAGTCCCCCCGGCGGCAGCAGGAGTTGAGGGAGTTAAAAATGGCTCTTGAGTGTCCTGTAAAGCGGCCTGTAGATGTGCTTCCTGACGGTTTGTACCAGCCTCTGCCTACGGGTCGCAACCGCGACCGGAATTGCGGTTATCTCTATAGGACGCCGGATGGCCGCTGGTTCAAGGATGTAACGTCGGAGTCTTACAAAACTGGTGAGACTTACGGACACCAAGATTTGGAGATTCCCAACGTGCAGTTCCCTGACGGGCGCTGTTTCTACGATTATTTGGAAGCATGGCTTTATGGCTATTATAAAATGCCGGATGGGAGTTGGCGTTCTTGCGGAGCAGCTTTCAAACCAGGTGAGCATAAGGTTAGGCGTTTGTGGCCGGGTCGCTTGCAGTTCGAGGCGGTGGGTGAATTCGTTTTCGTGCGGCACAATGGCACGCCTTTTGCTGAGGACAGTATGGCGAGCTATATCAGTAATGCTGCTCATGCTTTGACGGGCCAGCGATTGACTCCTCACTTACTGCGGGACATTTTTGCGACTCATTTTTTGGATAACGGAGCGTCTGACTCGGACATTGCTTCTCTGGCTTATGGCATGGGTCATAGCTCGCAGATTCTCCGGGCGAGTTACGACCGCCGCAGCCCTGGGCAAAAGCACCGACCGATTCAGTTAGCGGTTATGAAGCTAGTCCAGAAGTCTTTGCATTCCGACTCAACTTCTGACTAGCGAACTGTAATTCGCTTTCCCCTGCAGATGTGCAGGGGTTTTTTTTACTGTTTTTCTGACTTCAATTACAACAGGACTTATGCAAGTCACGCCACGCACGTCTGTTGAGTTTAGGCATTTGGGGCATCATGTTGCTAATTAAAAAGGTAGTGTGGTTATTTGCAAGGTTGCGGGTGCGCTCTGCGCTTGGTGCAATGTGTCTCCTGTTGTAGCCGCTTAGAGTGTTATCGCTGGGGCGGACTTTGTACCAAGCATCACATCATTGAGGCGGAAGTTGTCAAGGCGGCGATCTGCTGCCCCAATCCAAGAGCGATTCAGTTGCTACGAAACCCAGTGGGCAGAGTGAGTTTTGCTGTTGGGGGAAAGCACGTACGGCGGCTTCATTATTAACATTAAATAGTTATCGATGCTGGCAACACTGGGAGCTGCATTACTGGGATTGCCCAGACGTAAGTTGCGGTTATTAATGGCGCTCGCTGAGTGGTTCTCTGGTGCTTGGTTTGGGTTGCTGCACCCTTTTGGTTTCTCAAGACCAATTTGAGGAAGCTGAGACGACGGTGAGGGCGCAGTTAGATTGCAGTCGCTGATCATCCCTACCAACTCTCTTGGCGATCGCCAAGAGTTGCCACAATTTCCTCACTATCAGTCGCTCCCATTCTCATGTCAATGCCAAGCAAACCCGGCAGCCTGACACTAAACTGAACGAATCCAGCACACCTTCCCCCAAACCGGATTCTGTACGTTTAGCTATTTAGATGTTTAAATATTCAAATGTCTAAACATCTAAACGTTTAATTATGATTTTCTATCGAGGTTGAACTTTCGCTCGCGAGCTCACCTGAAAACAGGAAATGGGCTCGCGAACGGGGGTTGTCACGAACCAGAGCAATAGTCGGTTGCTAGGTAGACGATTCATGCAGGGTACTGCAAAATGTTGGCGAGTTGCACAACAAGAAAGTTCTTAGTTTTTACAGAGGCGCCGAAGGAAACATTTGAACATTCAAACATCCAAATGTTTAGATGTTATCGTCGGGATTGAACTTCTGGAGGTATTGAGCTACGGATTTTTCCACCAGCTCACTCATTTCCTGACCCGACTGCGCTGCTGCGGATTTGAGTTGGCGGTGCAGTTGTTTTGGCAGGTAAACAGTAGTGCGGACAAAGTTGGGGTCTTTGCTTTTGGATAGCGCCACACTGGGAGAGAGGTCAGGTTCACCGGGTTTGAGTTTCTTGGCCTTCAGTAAATCATCAAAGCGACTCATGGCAGTATCTCCTTTCCAACAGCGGTGTAGCACCCCCAAGCAGCTTTAGCATAAGGGTCTTTGATGGCGCTTACGGGAACTCCGGCGAGGGCAGCTTTTTGAAATACCGCCAGTCTCCTGATATCAGACTTGAAAATAGGCAATCCTGCTTTTTCGATTGTTGCCCTAGATTCAGCCCCGACTTTACTCGGAGCGGGTGGGATGACTGTAAGCAAAATGCGGTAATTGGATTGCAGAGAATAGAGAGCTTCCACCATTTGCAGCATAGCGCTCAGGGCCATAGCATCGGGAGAGCTGGGCAGTATCAGCAAGTCGCACCCTTCTGCTAGAGTTTTCAGGTCTTCTAGGGTAGGTCGTGCCGGCGTGTCGATGACGATGTGCTCGTAATCCCTGGCATATCGCACGCCTTGCTTTTCATCGACCACTTTGAAGGGGAGAGAACCGCGAGCTGCCCAATCTAAGGCACTGCGGTTGAGGTCGCCATCTACCAACAACGCGGGTGCTTTGGTCTGCAAGTAAGCGGCTAAGTGCAGCGCGGTGGTAGTCTTTCCAACTCCGCCTTTAAAGGAGGCGATTGTCACAATCATAGGTAAGCCTGTTGAGTTCATAAACCAGATTCTACAACTTAAACATCTGAATGTCTAGATGATTGAATGTTTAGATGTTTGATTCTCGAAAAAGCCATCCATATTCTCTACCCCACATTCCGCAGATGTGGGTCGGATTTCTTTATCAGTTGTGAAAACTTGGAAGCCAAACGCTTTTAGGCTGAAATTATACAGTTTTAGCATTACAGAAGCTTGTCAAATTTACCTAAACTAAGTAAGTTGAAATAATTGGCTTTTTTTCACATATTCATGTTGCTATTTTATCGCGATTGCTCATATTTTGAAGCAAGGAAACTTATGCCAAGAGCAAATTATCTTGACTAATTAATGAAAATTATTCACAAATATCTACACCTCTATCGCAATCGTTATTCACTTGAAAATATTAAATAGTATTGACAGCAATACTCTCCTAAATGCCGCAAGATATCTTGGTGTTCTTGGGTTAAATTGCTGACCTGCTTCGAGCCATTTATCGTCACTAAGTGCACAGCCTGAAACACTTGAAATATCCAGGGCATTGTCGGTTTATCGGTCAATTTCTTTACCTGATTTTTCACTTGCTCATTGGTAGCTTCTAATTGTTGTCTCAATTTCCTTTGCGCTAAATTATACACTAACAAACACAGTCCCATTATCATTCCGATTGCTTCAACTCGCTCCGGCTTTTTCACGAATACGCTGGAAGTAAAAAATAACGGATCTTTGATAAATCTAAATCCTCTCTCATTACTTTGCTGCGCTTTGTATTCCGATAATACCTGTGAATTGCTTACTACTTTAGGCTCTAAAATATTTGTGGCTAATATAAATCTCCCAGCTTTGACTTTTTCCGCTTCGATTGCTGAAATTCGGGGTTCTATTTCACCTGTTACTTGATAGACTATTGTCTGTGTATCGCTCGATTCTTTGAGCTTTTTTTTGTTGTTTTAACTGGCTTTTCTTGGCATTTAATTTCTGTTATTTGGTGATATTTCCATGAGCTTGATAACTTTTTTATTGCAACTTCTGCATCAGTAATACAAGCAAAGTCTTGCCTGGATAGCTTATGCAGCGAAATTTTGGCGGATTCTAACTGTTTCTCTACTTGTTTGACTATTTTTTTAAGGTCTGCTTGTTTTCTGATTTCACTTTCTATGACTAGCCATCTTTGCTTGATGTTGCCATACTCACTGGTTCTGGCTGCTATTTTATAGCCTTTTATTTGAGAATCTTCCCAGTCACTATCTTCTATGTTGCAGATTTTATTTTGAGCTGATTTTATGCTTAACGGCACTCTGGTTATCCATTTCATTCCTGCCATTGCCGACAAATTTTCTGCTGTGTATAAGGCACTATCTGCTACACAGATTCCGTCAAATGTCCACTGATTTTTAAACTCTTTCAATCTTGACACAAAGACACTTTTATCATCGGCATTTCCGTCATCTATTTTCAGATACAATGGTACGTCTCCATCCCCACTTACGATCGTATCAATGATAAATTGTTTGAGATCGGGTCTTTGATCTCTTGAGTAGCCATGAACGATTTTTATGGTTTTCATGGAAGATTCTGTATCCTCAGATTCTGCATCAACTTCCTGGCTCTTTTCCTGACAGTTTTTGTATGCTCCCTCTACTGATATTGAACTGCTGTCGAGATGAACGCTTTTCATTGATACTTGAAGTTTTATCACTGCTTTCAGGGCAATTGCTGTGAATAACTTTGTCGTTCCAACTTGATAATATTTGTCTAATGCTCTCCCGATTCTGTCATCATTTAATTGTTCGGCTGTTATTCCTTTTCCGATTAGATGTTGTGTTGCTTTTCCCACGAAAAATGTATCAAATAGGTAGATTGGGGCGCTCAAAAATTCCAATCCGTTCAAAATCATTGCTTTCATTACTTGTCCTGGGCTGACAGTTTGTTTAACTCTTATTCCCACTTTTTTGTTGACTTCTTCTACCAATTCCATTTCATCTATGATCCCCGCTACTATTCCCTGCAGGGTCTAAATTTACGATATTTATAGCTTCAGAGGGCTTTTTCATAGTTTTGAAGGTTGCTATACTGGCACAAATTATTATACTTTAAAAAGACCTCAAATGATTGCTATACAATCATTTGAGGTCTTGGCAATTCTGAATTTATTTGAAATTAAATCTGCTTGAATATCTGCGGAATGTGGGCTCTACGCTCAGGAGTGCAGCCAGAGCGATCGCATTCTCTTCTCAAATCTCCAGTACGTTCGTCTCCAGGCACTTGTTGACTGGGAATGAAGCGCGTGCATCGGTTGCCACACCAGCAGCCACTAGATTTAAGGTATCGGTGGTTGGCGCACAACCACCAGCAACGTGCAAATGCGAACATTGAAGTTCCATTGGACGATCGGCATCTTGAATCTGATGTTTAGTTACACTGCCAGAGCGATCGACCCTTAACGCCTTCACCTTCAGCAACTATTTGCTCTATTCGTCCCATGCTGCCAAAGCCACTTTTGCGATGACTTCCTCGCGTACCGCATTGTTTGCCCCAGAATCTGAAACAAAAACGGAGATCGCCAGCCAGCGCTGGTCATTTTCTTCAGAATCTTCTAGTTTTTCGGTGCTATCGACAGATAAAGTGGCGTGAAAAACTGCTACTTTCAGGTTAGGTCTTAGTTGTCGGGCGATGGCAAATTCAGCAGCCAGTTCTTCAGGAGTTTGTCCGCACATAGTACCGCCAATTAGAGCGGCGTGTTTTTTGCCGAGCACGTAGTTCAGACAGCCCCGAAAGCCTGTACCTTTGATTTGTTTGCCAATCATAACCGAAAAGCTGTCAGTTGCATAGAATCGATTGCTCAGGCGGTAAAGCCCAGGCTTGTTAATAATTAGCGTACTGTAGATTTGGCGAGGTTTGCAACCATAGTTTTAATTGCACCTCCATTTTCTCGAATGAGTTGCTGTACGCTTTCTAAGAGTCCTGTATTGACAACCACTGGTTCTCCCAATGCCACAGAACTATTGCAAGCTTTAGTAATTTGATTGAGGTTGTTTCCGGCAATTCTCAATTGGGCATCAATCTTGCATAACACTTGATAGGCTTTTAAGTCAAATGCAGCTAGAGGGCGCGGCATGGTTCTCCTCAAAGCTGCACGGCGTATGAAGTCGCTCATGCTTAAATTGACTTGCTCTGATCTTGCTTTAATTTGATTGTAGTCAGAGTCAGTGAGGCGAATGTGAATATGGTTGGATAGCAGCTCTCTAGGTTTGACTTCCGATAAAGTTTTCATAGTTTTTAATCAGTAAAAACCTCTTGCCAAGATACAAGTTAACAACTGTAATTAAAAACCGCTAATCAGGTGATTTTATCCCCCCCAACTGGAGAGGGCTATTAGAGGGTTTATCAAAGTAGAGACTGATGCCTGCCCAACTCTAACTTAATTTAATTTGTTTGTATAAATTATAGCGACTGAGGCGATCGCAGTGGAAGGGCGATTAAAAGTCTGACGGCGATGGCTGGTTAACAAGAGAGCTCCTTGGCGATCGCGCTACCCAAGTGCAATGGGAAAGTTGCGACAATTGATGCCTGTGCTGCCACAAAAGCCGCCACAATAGCAGGAGCAATGTGAGCAATCGGCACAGTCGAATATCCGGTAAAAATCAAGCGCCTTGACACCTAGGATGCCCCATTCATAAGGGTGCATTATTTTTTGTCAGCACGAATTAGTCAGGGTTTGCGATCGCAAAAACATTGCTTGCTACCGAGAAAGAACAGCTATAATCAGCCTCAACAGGTCAAGACACGAACAGCACAAAAAAGCAGTAATTTGGCATAAATTGCAGGCATTTGCAGGATATTTACAGGCATTTGCAGGTAAAGTGCAGTCCCTGCAAATGCCTGTAATCTCACTGATTTTATACTGCAAACGCCTGACTTTATACTGCAAATCCCTGATTTTAACGCTCCATAACATTAGCTATTTTTTAGCGTTTTTAACCAAAACTGAATTGATTTAATAGTCAAGTTGTGGCTTGGCAAGTTGAATTAAAAATCAAATTTCAGAAATGCGAAAAAATTGGCAGCGTAGCCGCCGTTATGTCAGCCTTGACAGTCGCATAAATTGCTGTTGCGGACTCGCGCTTTGCAATCGGCTAAATTGTTGTTGTCTCATAAAGCTTGACAGTCGGATAAAAATTTACCCCCTGACTCGGTTTACAACAGTCGGTCGGTTTACAGCAGTCGCTCGACTCCCACCTATTAATGGCGGTTATAATTCACCTCCTGATTAATACAAGCAGCAATCTCTAGGCGTAAAGAGCGATCGCTGATACATTCCCACAAAAAAATAGTTCGCCGTTTCTGTCCCATACCTTACCGCTCTTATTGAGGCATTTGGGCTTCAGTGGCCACTCGCGAGTCGTTCCTTATTCCATATCAATAAGGTTTGAACTGCGGGTAAGCAATATGCTCAATATTGATGGGGGGTGGATATTTTTTGTCTGCACGTAAAAGTCCGGTTTGCGATCGCAAAACCATTGCTTGCTACTGAGAGAGAACAGCCTTAACCTGCCTCAACAGGCAAATACACGCTCGACACAAAAAAGCAGCAAGTTGAGGGAAAAATTCAGGTGTTTGCCGGACATTTTCGGGTAAATACAGGTAAAGTGCAGTCCCTGCAAAAGCCTGCATTCTCACGCTCTTTTGTACAGCAAATGCCTGGTTTTATAAGACACTTGCCTGACAGGGCACACAAAAATTAGCTAATTTTTTTGGTGGCGGCTTCGATCGACGGTGCGAGTCGCGAACAGATAAGTCTGCTGGCGGGCGATCGAGTTACCGCATCAAGCCGATCGCCTGGTTCATTCCGTGTCAGCACGAAGAAATCAAAAAACGGGGCAACGAGCGGCACTCCGCTTGAACCGGGCAAGTTCTGCCTCGCCGACAACTGCCACAACATCGGCTGTTGTGACTTTTCCGGCGTCGATCGCCTCCACAAAAACCGCCACAACAGCAGGAGCAATGTGAGCAATCGGCACACTCGAAGAGCGGGTAAAAATCAAGCGCCTTGATACCTAAGATTCCCCATTCATAAGGGTGCATTGTTTTTATTTGTGTACGTAAAACTCCAGTTTGCGATCGCAAAAACATTGCTTGCTACTGAGAGAGAACAACTATAACCAGTCTCAACAGGCCAAGGCAGTCCCTGCACAAAAAAGCAGTAAAGGAACAGTAAAATGCAAGCGGCAAGCCGGACATCTTCGGGTAAATACAGGTAGAGTGCAGTTCCGGCAAATGCCTGCATTCTCACGCTCTTTTGTACAGCAACTACCTGATTTTGTACAGCAAATGCCTGACTTTAGCTGACGCAAAAAATAGCTATTTTTTAGCGTTTTTAACAAAATGTGAATTGATTTAATAGTCAAGTTGCGGCATCTGAATTGAATTAAAAATCAAGTTTACGAAGTCTGAGAAAAGTGGCAGGCAGCTAAAATTTTAGAAGCGATTTTGTAGCATAGCAGCCGTTATGCAAGCAATAAAGTTGAGGCTAGGCTGTCTGGTTTTTGCGCTCCGTTGAGGCTGAAAACGAGTGTAAGGCTGACCTCGATAATAAGGCAAAATGTTGTTGTCTGGCTAACCTGACAATCAATCGACTAAAATGTTGTTGTCTCGCAGAGCTTGACAGTCGGGTAAAAATTTACCCCCTGACCACGAGAGCCCTTGGTTTTTTAGGGAGTGCCGGCGATAGCCGGATGCACTGCAAGGTTTGCTAGATTGAGAATCCACAATTCTTGTGCGGGAAAGCCAAATTTAGCTGCATCAAGATTGGGAATGCTGCCTGAGGAACTCTACTGATAAACCCAGGGCTTATCCCACTTGCCCTGCATTCAATCCCATTCTCAACAGCCGAGGAATTATCAAAAAGTGCTTGTTGGGTTCTAGAGGCTCGTTCTGCACCTGTCAGCAGCAAATTGCCCTCGGTGTCCCACCACCGCAGCCATAGCATTGTCTGGTTTTGATAGCTGTCCTGCAACAGTCCTACACAGTTCCCTAAAGTTGTAGGAACCTGAGTTCGAGAGATTATGCAAGATCCGACTTTTCCGACTTTCCGATCCGACTTTTCCGACTTACAAAGGCAGGGGAGAGGAAATATTATAGAGATAAGATGCGTCTCAAAAGCTGTGGAAGCAATTAATAGACTTTCATAACTTTTGAACGATACAGTTATCATCAAGGTTTAACGCTACAAAAGGGGGTTCTACTTAATTACTGACATATTGTTCTGAGTGTGCGCGATAATCGCACCTATCAGTAAAATTACGGTTATTTTTTAGCTCGTGATTTACACGATAGTGCGTACATCATTGTTAGATCAGTAAATCCCCTATGGACGAATGATATAGCAATCCTAAATCATTCATAAATTAATCCAAGCTAGATCGAGCAGTAGTTCCATTGAGTGTTAGCTCAAAATCACCAAACTTGTGTAGCTTGGGAAAGTCAAAGCTTTGCTCCTGTATGGTAAAATTGAATAACAATTTAACCAAAGAAAAACAACTGAGCCGATTCCCAAATTTTCTCACCCAAGTTTTGGCGTAATTGCTCAACCCCCTTGACAAGAAGACGAGATAGACATTAGATCGAGGAATGGAAAAACTCCCCGACTTAAAG
>NZ_JAUBPO010000161.1:0-10754 GCF_036700785.1 Microcoleus sp. S28C3
AAGTCAGAGAAACCAGTATCCACAAAGCTTCGGGATTTTCAACTGAATTTTTTTCATACCCAGATTAAGCAACACCTTTGCTGGTTTTGGTGGGAACTTTATTTGGTTTTGTTTCCCCTGTAGTGGCTAAAGCGGCGGTGAGTTTTTGGATTTCTTGCCATAGCTCTACTATCAAGGCTTCTTTCGCCTCGTTCGATAGTTGCTTTAAGTCGGGGAGTTTTTCCATTCCTCGATCTAATGTCTATCTCGTCTTCTTGTCAAGGGGGTTGAGCAATTACCTTTCTTGTAATGTTTTGGCATCTGCTCTCCCCCATGCAGTATGGTCGATTGCCACTAATATGTGTTCCGTTGGGGGTGCTTCCTCCTGTAATTGCTGGAAATACAGCAGCATCAGTTTTTTCCGGTCTGGTCTACAATCTTGTAATGCCTCGTAGATGCTTGACCATTGACGATTGAATAGCGGACTGAGCGAAAATTCCGCCAAACAGGCTGCATTCCTGGTGGTCATCACTGCATCCATCAGCTCTCTTGTTGCATCCTTGCCTCGTACCAATAACTCGTATGCTTCTTGACGAAAGTCCTTTAATCGTTCACTGTTCATTTAAGGAGTGGATAGGTTTTTATTTTTCACCCTCATTCTCTCCTTAACGGTGGCTCTAGTTCTTCTTTGGCCACCGTTCTCATCTTTAGTTAGTCTAAACTACAGTGATTGAACAACAAGCAAATTTCTACACGATTTCACCTGTACTGAGGCAATATGCGATCCCCTCTGCGGTGTAATTGATATCTCTTAGTCTGCCGAGGCAGACTTAGTTTGTACACTAGCGATTTCAATCGCCGAGTGACTAAAGACATAAAATCGCACAAACAAAAACCGGGCAACTCCACAGCTACCCGGCAATCCAAACTTTAGACTTCAGACAAATCTAAAATCTAAAACCTAAAATTCTTAAACAGCCACAGTCTTCTTAGCAGAAGAGCTCAATTCGCCCTTAGCATACTTAGCTGCAAAATCGTCCAAAGACACTTGCTTAATCTTTGTACCGTTACCGGCGCAACCAAAAGAGTTGTAGCGATCGCTACAAACCTTCTGCATATACTTGATCGACGGCTTCAAGAAGTGGCGGGGGTCAAACTCATCGGGCTTCGCAAACAAAGCTTCGCGCACCGCAGCGGTAATCGCCAAACGGTTGTCAGTATCGATATTGATCTTGCGAACGCCGCACTTGATGCCCTTTTGGATTTCTTCCACAGGTACGCCGTAGGTTTCGCGGATTTTGCCGCCGTTGCTGTTGATGATTTCCAGCAATTCTTGGGGCACAGAAGAAGAACCGTGCATTACCAAGTGAGTATTCGGCAAGCGGCGGTGAATTTCTTCAATGCGGCTGATTGCCAAAATTTCGCCAGTCGGCTTGCGAGTGAACTTGTAAGCGCCGTGAGAAGTGCCGATCGCGACTGCTAGAGCATCAACGCCGGTTTGCTCAACAAAATCAACAGCTTGTTCAGGATCTGTCAGCAACTGATCGTGAGAAAGCGCACCTTCAAAGCCGTGGCCGTCTTCTGCTTCGCCCATCCCTGTTTCCAGAGAACCCAAACAACCCAGTTCGCCTTCAACGCTAACGCCGATCGAATGAGCCACTTTCACCACTTCGCGAGTAACTTCAACGTTGTACTCGTAGCTGGCGGGAGTTTTAGCATCCGCTTCCAGAGAACCGTCCATCATCACGCTGGTGAAACCTTGGCGCATGGCAGAATAGCAAGTGCCGGGGGCATTGCCGTGGTCTTGGTGCATGGAAATGGGAATGTGAGGATAGGTTTCAACTGCTGCCAAAATCAAGTGGCGCAGGAAATTTTCGCCAGCGTAGGAGCGAGCGCCGCGAGAAGCTTGCAGAATCACAGGGCTGTTGGTTTCGTCAGCAGCGCGCATGATCGCTTGGATTTGCTCCATGTTGTTGACGTTGTAAGCCGGTAGGCCGTAACCATTTTCAGCCGCGTGGTCGAGCAGCAATCGCATAGGTACAAGCGCCATAGATATTCCTCCTAATTATTTGTGATTTTTGGGCAGTGAATTTTGGACAAGCTCAATTCTTACGATAATATTAAGACAATTTGCCACCGATCGCGCACTATCTTTCCAGATTTACTTAAAAGTTCAAAAAACAAAATTTTGAGTTCCGAGCATTCCACTCAAAACTCAAAATTTTTAACTCACCAATTTTTTATGGGTCGCCCGGGATTTGAACCCGAGACCAATCGGTTAAAAGCCGAATGCTCTACCGCTGAGCTAGCGACCCGAGAAAACATTGTTACCGCACACAATTTCTAATAGTAGCACCCCTCATTTGAAATAGCAAGTGTTTTTTAAATAAAATTTGCAGTCATGCGAACCAGCATCTCGCAAGTCGCTCCCGGCTGCAAATAAATCAAGTGTTCGCCAGTGTTGAGGGCATTTCGAGGAGCAGTCCAAGGTTCCAAACAGTAAAAATCCTTGCCCTTCACCATCCAGAAAACCAACTTCCCATAGCTGGAGTTGTAACTGAGGGTGAGCCGCAAGCCCTGGGCAGCGTCAGTGACAGTAGCAGCAAGACCCGTGAGTTCGTCAAAGGAAACATCAATTTCATCCAGCATCGGGTCAAAAACCCCGGTGAAGTAACCTTTTTGGTGGGTGTTCTGATCTCTGTACTGCATCCCCGGAATCTCAAACCGGAGCTTAGATTTGTCCGTCGCCAAAAAGTAGGGGTGCAAACCGCTAGAAAACGGCATGGGTTCGGCAGACAGATTGGTGTATCGCTGAAAAATTTCCAAAGAATTGCCTTTAATCTGATAAGTGAAGGCCAGTTGGAAATCAAAGGGATAAACAGCCAGCGTCTTATCGCTGCTGTCGAGAATCAGGGTAAGAGCGGCGCAACCCTCCGTAACTTGTTCGCCTATTCTCCAAGGCAAGTCTCGGGCAAAGCCGTGCTGTTTGAGCTTACGCTCCACTCCCTTGTGGGTGTAAGTATTGTCGGGGAGATTGCTGCAGATGGGAAACAGGATAGGAATCCCGCCGCGTACAGTCAGATCGGGATTGGCGAACCGTTCCGCGTCCAAGTATAAGATTTCTTTGCCTTCAACCAGCCAGCTAGTGGCAATACCGCCCCGTTCCGGCACAACTTCTAGAGTAGAGTTAGCGGTTTCGTCGGAGAGGATATAGGTTTTGTACTGCTTTTGCTTGAGCGCGATCGCAAACACATTTGTCATCGGTAGTAGGTCATTGATCATTGGTTGTCAGTAAATCAGTCGTTAATAATTGGTCGCTGGTATGTTGATGTTCACCCATTACCGCTCCTATCCTCCCCCTGCATCCTCGCTCCGACCCCCAGCGGCTAACCAATGCTTCCAGCTATAGAAGGCAGGGCGATCCGCTGCTTGGAGCGGTTACTGCTTGTACCTGGAACGATCGCGGAGGTCGGCTGCTCTTTGAGTGCGACTTCAAAAGATACAGCCCTAGTGGGGGGAAGATAGCTTTGGGGACTCGGCACTGCTCCTTGACTGGGAGATGGAGGCGCAATAAACGGTTCTTTGATGAATGGCTCTTTGGTAAACGGCTCTGCTTCCCGGCTGGGATTTTCAGGTTGAGTCGGGTAGATGCGCGGCGGCAAATTTTGATTCGCAGGCGGGTTGGACTCAATTGCAGGCCCCGTCCCGTTCGGGAACAATGAAGAGTTGTCCGGCTGTTTGGGCGCAGCCGGCAAAGCCGGCAAAATCAAAGTTGGTTTGGGTTGTCCGGGGCCTTGCAGAGTGCTTTCACCGGAGGTTCCCCCGGAACCTCGCCCGGGCTGGTAAGTACCGCTCTTTGCTGCTCCGGGCAACGGAGAAGTTGGAGTTTTTGGTGCTGATCCTGGCTGGACTAGGGCATCAAGAACTACAGAAGATCGCATCGGTCGATCGAAAATACTAGAAATTTGCTCAACGTGTTTGAGGATGCGATCTGCTGCAGCTCCCTCCACCACCTTCGGCTGAAACTTTTTCACCTCCACAGGCAGAAACTCTACCTTCATACTCCTGTCTTTGAGCGATACTTTCAGGACTGCGGTATCGTAATCGCTGCGAGAATTGCCACCGAATATAAAATTACCGAGCGAGTAAACTATCGGGCGGCCCTTGTAAATTTCTGCACCTTGCAATACCTGGGGATGGTGTCCCACTACCAAATCAGCTCCTTGGTCGATCGTGAACCGAGCCAAATCAATCTGCCAGTCCCCCGGATAATCTGCCAATTCGACTCCCCAGTGGTAATTAACAATAATCCAGTCTACCTGACCCCTGAGAGCTCGAATATCCTCTGCCACCCGATTGTTGCGGCGGGGGTTAGTACCCGCTTTGCCTTGGTCGGCGGCGTGAAGGTCGGCATCGTAATAACTGAGGTAGGCGAGCCGCTGACCCTTAACCTCAATAATATCTGGACGCCTTGCTTCTTTAATATCTCTACCGGCTCCCAGGTGTTGAAGCCGACTATTATCTAAAGTATTTATAGTCTCCACCAGCCCCGGTTCCTCGTAATCCATAGCGTGGCTATTTGCCAGATTGACAATATCCACTCCTCCTGCTGTTAATACTTTCACCGATTCTGGATCGGCTTTAAAATTTAATTGTTTTTTGCCCGATCCCAATGTAGAGCGAGTCAGAGAGTTTTCTAAGTTAACCATTGCCACATCTGCTTGCCGGTACTCGTCCATATTGGCGAAAGCCCAATGGTAATCCTTGCCTGCAGATGCTCCGAGCGCATCCGATAGATTCACATTTCCTCCGAACATCAGCGTTACGGTTGGGTCGTAAGGATTAGCAACTTGCTTTTGCTGTACTACTGGTACCACTTCTAAGGCCGCTTGCACCGTATCCGCACGTTTTGGAGGCGGCCCCGATATTACCCCAGCTTGCTGATACCCGGATACAGGGGATACTAACCGCAGGGTAAGAGCCTCGTGGTAGCTAACCCAACACCCTAAAATAAATGAGGCAAGTGCCGAGCCCACTAGCAGCAGAGAACGATACGTTTTAAATTTAACCCAATCGACGGCCTGTAGGGAACGGTAACGCCGCTGCTGGCGGTTTGCCGGAGTGACAATTCGCACTGACTGTTTCCAGAGAATTTCTGGTTCCCCAGCCAAGCGCGCGTGAATTCGCACTCCTTGTACTGCTGGCGAGTTGAGCCTCCAGAGTTGGTGGCAAATAAATTTGACTAAGCCTTCCCGGAGAGTGCTCCCCAGTAATCTAGTATCTGGCGCAAATTCGCGCTGAAATTCTACGAGGATTTGGACGCAGCCGGCCTGAGCCTGTTCGACGCGGGCATAAATCCCTTCGGGTCGCAGCAAGCTGTCAATCCAGTAATTGAGGGCTTGAAAGTTGCCCGATCGCGCTAGATCCAAGATAGACGGCTGCGACCAATTTTCTGCGTACACCATCAATTAGCCTCCTTAATACCCACAAGCGATGACTCCTATTTGTTTTGAACGGAACCGCAATTCTTTTAGCTTAACCGCCACAGGTTCCGCTGCCCGTTTTGAAGCTTGTTGTTGGCCGCCACCATTTTCTACATTCAGGGCCTGCCTGCTGTCAATGATTTTTATCACACTTGGGTCAATCGATTTTAAATTTGAGATTTGAGATTTTAGATTGAGTTCAGAGGGGGTGCTGGGGGCTAGAAAAAACCTCCAAGCAACAGGTTTCTGAACGAATTGAGGCACAAGAGAGGGAGATTTCTGAGGCAGAGTCTGTTTTTATTGTCGCTGTTTGAGTGTCGCTTTGGAGCTTTCGCTTTGACATTTGAGATTTGAGATTGAGCCAAGAGGCGTTAGCGGGCGATCGAACAAACGTCGAAACAAGAGGTTTCTGGGGGAATTGAGGCACAAGAGAGGGATATTTCTGAGGCAGAGTCTGTTTTTATTGTCGCTGTTTGAGTGTGGCTTTGGAGCTTTGGAGCTTTGAGATTTGAGATTGAGTCAAGAAACGTTAGTGGGCGCGATCGAACAAACGTCGAAACAAGAGGTTTCTGGGGGAATTGAGGCACAAGAGAGGGAGATTTCTGAGGCAGAGTCTGTTTTTATTGTCGCTGTTAATCGCGATCGCGGGAGTCAAGTTCTAATGCTCCGATCTGTGCTGGCAAATGCCTCCCGCGAGGGATGCCACTGGCTGCACAACCTGTAATTGAATAAATGGCGTACTAGATAGATTTGGTGGTAAAATCGAGTTTGGTAACTCCCATCGGTACAAAAGTTTCGGAAAACGTGAAAATGGCCAGTCCATACGGCTGTGCCTTCCGATGTAAAACCCAAAGTACGTTACGGTAAACAGGTCATATTTTAAGCAAGTTAAACTGCGCAGGAGAACTGACAAATGCTACAGCGCAAAATCTATCAACTCTGTTGTGATGGTCGTGAGGTTTCTATTTTTCTTCGAGATCAGCAACGTTGGATAGAGCGCGCTCGTATCCTAGATATTGAAGGGGATCTAGTCACGCTGCGCTACGAAACCGACGAAGAAGACGAAATCAGCTCCTGGGAAGAAATGGTGCGTCTCGAAAGTATTGGAGCTGTGTCCCAGAAGTTGGCTTCGGTGTCCAGAACTAACTGCGAGCCCCTAGTTTCTGACGATTGTCCCGAAGCCGAACAAATTCGCAATCACTACCCGGACTCGAATTTGGAATAGTTTTGAGCTCGCGCTTGAGGCACAAGGAAAACTTGAGAGAAAAGAAAACGACTTTTCTCCCTTTTTCCTGGAGGAATTACGCAAAAAACCCGGTTTAGACCAAAAATATTCTGGGTTGTGACCAAATAAGGTATTTTGCCTTTAAATTTAAGCTTTATGGCGGGCTCTCCTGCCCACCCCACAAGAGCTTAAGTACACAGTAGTTGAAAAATTATTCAATGCGCGATACCTTACCCCTGGTTAAACGGGGTTTTTTGTCTGGGTACGTCCAGGACTGTTTTTTTGTTTTCTTTGCCTGCTGGCTGGTTTCGAGGTGTCCGACAGCTTATTCGCCGTCTGTTTCCCCATCTAGGAAAAGTTCGGACTCCGGTATCGCTTTAAACACCGGACAGAAACCGTCGGGGGTAACTTTAAAGCCAAACAAAGCAGATAATTGGTTCCAACAGCGCTGGCCCCGGTAGTGCTGGCAATTGCCGCAGCATTCGAGGTTTGCCTGAACGGCGCTGCCTTGAAAAAGCAGTTCCCGCTGGGAGATACCCCGCAGTACCAGTTCTTCGCCTTGCCACCGCGCTTCTACCAAACCGGTATCGGCAAAATTGGCCCACCGAGGGTCGGCTGTAATCGGACTCGGCAAGCTAATTGCTACTTCTGTCCCCAATTCGCTGAGTTCTCCCTCATAGTTAGTTTCCGGGATAGCGGGCTGCAAAAACATTTCCCCGATCGGCAGTTCTACAAGTGTTCCGACCGCCGGAGTGTGCAACTGGTAGCGGTTTCGCAGCTCGTCCAAGTTAGCCAAGTCAGCCAAATATGCAGGGGAACCGTGGAGTAAAATTACGTGCTGGGGACGCAAATTGTGGATGAGCTGGGTAGTCCCTGGGCCATCGCAGTGTTCGGCTAGCAGATAAGTTTCGACGCTTCTGACTCCAGATTCGGGCCAGTTGCTGACGGGATATCCGGGTTTTTGAGGTGCGAGCAAAATCCAAGGATTTGTGCGATCGGCAACATACAAAGCCAAATCAGCAATTTGGTCAGTAATCACAATACACGGCGTGGAACCCAATCCGAGGCGCTGTTCGGCAGACAGCCGGCGGACGCGGGGTTTCACCCTTTCGTCCCAAAACAAAGGTTGGTGCAGAGCAAAATTTTGGACGGCGGTAGGAAATTGGGGTAACAGTTCCAGATAAGCGTCGCACCCGTCGGCGACAGTGCCGTCCACCCAAATATCCAAGTCGCGGCCAGTAAAGTAGTGGTGACTGCGGAGCAGCATCAGCAGTTCTTGGCCCAAACCGAGTGCCGGCGCGGGCAGCAGTACCGAGTACCCGTCGGCGATGGCGCGGTGGATGCGATCGGCTAACTGATTTTCCAGTTGTCGGCGGTGAGGGTGGCGCGCCGTGCCGTAACTGCCTTCCAAAATTAAAACATCGGGTTTCATGCCCCTGAGTTCTCCTAGCGGCAAACCTTCCACCAAACGAGAATTGGACAGGAAAAAGTCGCCGGTATAAACCAGGGTGTAGGTGCGGTGGGGGGCGGCATAAGTCAGGATCACAGTCGCCGCTCCGGGCAAATGGCCCGACGGGAACAACTGCACGCTAAGTCCCGGGCGCAGTTCGATCGGCGACTGCCAGGGCAGTGCCTGACAGAACCGGGACTCTGGCTGCTGAGACCGGGAGGGCCAGTTGAGCGGTAGCAGCCGCGTTGTCACTTCGCTGGCGTAAATTGGCAAGTGGGGGAAAGATTGATGGAGTGCTAGCAAACCTCTGGCGTGGTCAGAGTGGGCGTGGGTGCACACCACAAAATCGGCTGGCAGCGATCGATTTAGTGTCGCTGACAGGGGTGCAATATCCTCTATACCGCAGTCGAGTAAAATGCGGTGCGGCCCCATTCGGACTAGCAGACAGACCCCTTCCTGTGCGTGGCCTGCGCCGTAAGGTAAACAATCGAGATCCATCACTGCGGTTAGCTCCCTGCTTTGCACGCAACTTGCAGTATCGCTACATTTAAACATCGGTTGCGACTGCATTCATTCGATCGAGTTCACTCCCGGACACAGAAACCGGGTTTGATGGACGAAAACACTTTGTTGCCGCCCTCGCTCCGGGTAAAAAAACCCGGTTTCTGTAAAGTTGTGGTGCGTAAGCCCTGGAGTTAAATGTTTGCTCGAAGGCTCCGGCTCCCGTGCAAGGAAAGTAATTGCACTTAAGATTTGATGCAGTGCCAGGAAAGCGATTTTCCGAAGGCCTTGACCTGACGGGCATTCGACCTTCGACAAAGTTCATGTTACTGGTTCTGGCATCAAAAGTTACATTTTATTGCACCATGTAAGACCAGCGAACTCGATCTCATATTCTGAGTTTTAAACCTTTTTCCACAATTTGCGCTTGCTAAAAGCTGGTCTTTTTTATGAGAAGATTTTAAATCAGATGCCCAAACATCTTGATAAAACTTTACAAATCTTCATTTTTTGGGTTTGGAGGGCGGTGTATAGTCCAATCTGAAAAACTTGGAGAACAAGAATCGTGCTAGCTAGCTGCTTTTGTCAGGGCAGAGAGAGGCTTTATGAGTTCGATCGGTTTCTTTGTAAAAGTTTGATACATTTTTCTAAGCAAACCTTGTGGCTATCCTGGAGAGAGTTTAAATGGATTTTTGACCCCGCCCAAAAACGGATACAAGTTTCCGACAGTAGTCGCCAGCCACCCAAAGTTGTAGACTCTTGTTCTAGTTCCCAGATTCATCGGGAGTAAATCTCAAATCGTTCGACTCAGCGCGACTCGGCTCAGTGCTCGCCGAACGTTGGAGCATGGCTCGACTGAGCGTCGAACGTTTCGGCGAAGTCTCACGCCGAAGTCTCAAACCTCAAATCTCAAATCGCCTGACTGCCCCATAATAGGTTTGTTTACTCCGCTCATTGACTAGGGGACAAAACGATACGTTCTTTTGTTTTACCCCCAACACAGCCACATCAATTCCGACAATAGATGATATTCATCCTGTAAAAATACCACTAACTTGCCAGAAGTAATCTTGGCTCGGTGAGTTTCCAACCCGGCTGTAATGTGCTGTTTTTTTTATCATTGCTGGGTCTTATTTATGGTTGCGTTTTTGAGTTTTTTTCAGCTAATTCGTGCCTGGTTAAACTTTGTGGAAGAGCTTTGTGCGGAGTCAAATACCACATCGTAGTTCTCAAATATGTATCCTTGCATTTCTGTGATATTCCAGTTTTTTGACGGCAGCCAGCAAACGACTGCTGCGCTTTGCGGAGATTATAAATAACCGACTGAACCTCGTCGATCTACCAGTTTCAGACGGAACTTACCCCGCACACGGGGTAAGTTCCGTCTGAAACAACTTCGTGTACTCAAACTCCCTGATTTCATGGAAGCTACTAGCATTTACGGGGAAGCCTTAGCCGAATTCCTCCATTTGGCTCGTTATCAGGTTAGTATCGTCAATCCTGCCAGGATTAAAGGGTTTGCTAAAAACGAACTTTTGCGAACCCAAGCCGACTCCGTAGATGCGACACTGATTGCTCGTTTTTGTGCATCTGTTAAACCCTCATTCTCGACACCTACTGCACCTGAAGTTAAGGAATTACAAGCTGGCTTTGCGAGCTGTCGAATCTGCGATCGCAATGTCAACTCAATAACAGAACCGTCGGGAAACAGCTAGATCAACTGTTGCTTCCCTTACGCGAGCATACTTGGAGTATCTTAAACAGTAATAACAACCGTTAAAATAACTGATTAGTGAGCATTTTGACAACACCCCCATTTTTTAAAAAAGGGTAAAATCTTGACCTCAATTCCCGGGATTGGTGAACAAACGGCATCCATATTATTACCGTACATTGGTGAGGTTTTTGATTATGAGAATGCCTGTAAATTAGCAGCTTATGCAGGCTTCACTCCCGGCGAATGCAATTCTGGGACTTACTTCTATTAAAGGCAAAAGTCGTTTGTCATACGTCGGCAATATCCGACTGCGAAAAGCTTTGTAAGCTGTTGCACATTTAAACTGTGATACAAGCATTACCCTTATTTTTGATTTTGCGACTCCATTTAATTATTAAT
>NZ_JAUBPO010000162.1:0-10735 GCF_036700785.1 Microcoleus sp. S28C3
TGAAGTTTGTTCGCCATATTGGATTTCCTCTACTTTTACCCTAGATTTTAGTGTACCTTCATAGTGAATTGGTATTAACTATTTTTTACAACAGCGATCGCACAAATACCACTTAACACTAAACCGATTCCTATCCATTGAACATATAAAACTTTCTCCCGCAAAATCACATTTCCAGCTATTGTTGTTAACACAACTGTTAAACCTATAACTATGGGATAGACGACAGATAAATTCATTTTTCCTAAAACTATTATATAAAAAACTGTGCTTAAACCGTAACTACAAATCCCCCCTAGTAAATATAGGTTTAATGGATTTTGACCGGCTCCTAGTTTTAAAAGAGTTTGAGCAATTGTATTTAGACAGACTGCGATAAAAATTAGCAAGCCAAAAACGAATTGATTATACATAGCTAAAATTTCCTCTCTTATGACTAAATGACTTTGATAGTGTTTGTTTTATCTAAATTATTCTCTACAAAAAGCTTTGATATTCAAAAACAGCATCAAATTTTCCAAGATTATTAATGTCTGGATAAGATTTTTGTATCCATTCTCCGGCAATTTTTTCCCACCATCTAGGTGGATGGGGCAGTGTTGCAACTTGGATACACCAACACCCAGAAAGCCATGCTCCTAAAACATCAGTATGTAAGCTATCACCTATAACCACTACTTGTTTAGGGTTGATTTTCATATAAGCAATCGCCTGGTGAAATGCGAAAGGAAAAGGTTTCTTGGCTGGACTAATAGCCTGAATATTCAAACGATGAGACCAATATTTGACTCTATAGCTTCGTTTCCCATTGGAGAGAATAAAAAATTGGAATCCTGCCAGTTTTGTTTGTGTAATCCATTCTTCTGCACCAGGAGATAAATACAGATCGTCTTCAGAGACGATCGTGTTGTCTAGATCGAGAATGATTCCTTTAATGCCAGATTCCCTCAAGCAGTCAATATCGATTTGAGCTACTCCATCGGCTCCGTGTGCCAATGTATGAAGTTTTCTTTTGATTCCTATCTGGCGTAACTTGAGGAACCAATTTTTTAAATTTCCCATTTACCTATTCCTCCAATTTTGGTATTGAAATTTTTAGTCGATTAGTGCTTGATTTTTTAGCCACAAAATCGTAAAGCAGGTGAACACCCAACCGATGACCGTGAGTAGTATTGGCACGTCTTTTAATAAAACTTCTTCAGGTCTTTCACTGCTTCCTCCTTGCTCAATTTTACTATCAATATTGATCGAAATTTCCTGGGGATCGCTTAGTAGTTGATAGCGAAAAATGCCATATAGTAAAAATGGCAATGTCAGTAGCATCCAAGAAGTGGATGCTCCACGCATATAGGGACCTGAACTCCAAAGTGCATAGGTTACAACTGTACTAGAAGTAACAACGTTTTCCATCCGACTCAACATTGGTAAGGAGTAGCGTTTGAGGACGGAACGAGGTTTGCTACCTTTAAGTTGTGCCAATCGCAGTTCTGCTTTGCGCTTCTCAATCCCCAAAAACAATGCCAGCATTGCTGTGCAGAGTAGAAACCAAGATGATAAAACTACACCTGTAGCTGCTGCACCACCGAGGGATCTGAGAACAAATCCGGTGGCGATCGCACCAATGTCCAAAATCACTATCCGTTTAAGTCTCACATTATAAGCAACCTGCAATAAGGCATAAGCCGTAATGCTTGCACCTAACTGAGGATTCCTTAACCAGCTAAGAGTCAAAACGCTACCTAATAGTAAAACGGCCATTCCTGTCGCGACGGGAATACTAACTAATCCAGAGGCGATCGGTCGCTGACTTTTGACAGGATGTTGACGATCGGCTTCGACATCGACAAGATCATTAATTAAATAGAAACTACTAGACGCTCCACAAAATAATGCAAAAGCCAACCAACTACCTAGTAGTGATTGTAAATTGATGCTAAAGGCAAACAGGGGTGCAGCAAAGACAATTAGATTTTTTGTCCATTGTCTTGGACGCAAAGCCTTAAAGTAGGCTATGTTTCCTGGTAAGGATAAAACATGATTTTTTGTAGACATACTTTTTTGGAATTTCCTTGTCTAACAGTATGATAGATAGCGATAAACTAACAGATAAGTCAATAGTTTGGGTTATATTTATTTGCTCCAAAATGAAATATTTGCTAAATCTGTAGAGAAAGCTGAATAAAATCATCACAACTTCAAATTCCCAGGATTGCATTCTGATTGAGACAGGGATATACCCAATATCTCATCAAGTTTTGAGTATACCGCTGAACTTGAGTGTTCGTTCTTAAAGGTTATAGCAACCTCTTGGGAAATCTTTTGAGCTAATTCTGGTTCGTTAAGTAAGCATAGAATTTGTTTAGCATAGACCCTTGGATTATCTGTAACAAAGGCATTTACCCCATCTATCAAACTGAGTGCCGAAGCAGAAATTTTAGTAGCAACGATCGGCATTGCATAAGCCATTGCTTCTACAAGCTTAAATTTAGTACCAGCCCCAGTTATTAAAGGACAAATTGCCACTCTCGATTTGAAGTAAATCTCGGCTAAATCCGGAACGTATCCCAAGCAATCAACATTTTCTTTGAAAGAGGCATCAACTTGAATATCTTGGATTATCTGACCAGCAATTATCAGCAGAATATCAGGTTTACAGCGAACAATCTCAGGAAAAACTGAATTAAGGAAAAAAGTTAGACCCTCCTTATTCGGTTGATTATTAGAACCAACAAATAGCAGATCGTACTTAAACTCTCTGCCTTGATAAGGAACTATATTTGACTTATAACTCAACCCTTCAATTAAAGTGGGAACTAAGCATAACTTTTCGGATGGGAGGTGGGAGCTAAGAATTGTCCTCTCATCCTGAGCATCAATAATCACCCTATCAAATTTATTAATTAGTTTAATCTCCCAATTGAAATTAGACTCATAGTCAAATTTCAATCCTTTAGAATAAGAGATGTTTTTCCTAACCAAGCGGAAATTGGAGGTAATATCATGCAGGTCAATTATACTATGAACCTCCAATTTGCTTTTTGTTGCTAAATGAGCATAGTCCAGGACATTAATCCAAATAAAATTGTATTTATTTTGAGCAACTAAATTCCGAACAAATTCAACATAACCGGGGGGAGCAAAGTAATCAGAATCGACAGGTAATTGTTGTCGTAACAATTTTTGATAATAGAAGCTTTGGCTTCGAGTATATACCAAGTCACATAAATTACGCTCACCTTCGTATATAAATACGTTATCTATAAAATTTAATATTTCCTTTCTTTGTTCTGGACTCCATTGAGGAAATCCAAATTCATTGCCACCTACACCATGCACTTCAAAAAACTCTTTTCGATCCCTAAAATATTTTAAAATCCCTAAAATTCTACCCTGTCTTCCGTTGTAATTGCGGGGATCGATTAGAGTTGGTAAGTGAAATAGAATCTTTTTCTTCGCTTGACTCATTGGGTTTACCTCCATCACGTTTGATTTTGAATTTCAATTAAATCAGCAATATAATTTATTTTTTAAAAATTTATATTAGTAATTAAGTAAAGTTTTAATTCCCTCGCTAAGACTAATTTTAGGTTCCCAGTTCATAAAGGCTTTAAGTTTAGAAATGTCAGCTAGTAAATGCATTCGCTCTACTTTTCTCACTCTCGACGGATCCACTTCGATTGTAATTTCTTCTCCCAGTTGGTTCTCAAATTCTTTTACTACATCTATCACCGAATATTCTTGACCACTTCCTAAATTAAATATATCAATTCCCGAATCAAACTTATCAAGCAGCATAAAAATGGCTCTTGCCATATCATAGGTGTGGATAAAATCTCGTTTTGGTTCAAGATTCCCCAGCTCAATAGTTCTTAGCCCCGAATTAACTTGCCTTTGAATTTCAGGAATCAAGTGCAAATTAGTCTCATTAGGACCAAACGCATTGAAAAATCTGCAAATGATTGTAGGGATAGATGTTTGTAGGTGAAATTCATTCATCAAATGTTCGCCAGCTAGTTTAGATAACCCATAAATATCTAGAGAATTCGTTTGCTGAGTTTCTGAGATAGCATGGTCACAAATTGGATAAACTGCTGCTGTAGAAGCAAAAAACATCTTTTCTAAATCTTTTAAGCTTTTTGCAGCGTTTAATACGTTGAGAGTCCCTTGTATGTTAATGTTACTCGACTTGAAAGGATGTTGATTGCAGTAGGGAATAAAGTGTATAGCAGCCAGATGAATAATCCAATCGGGTTCGATTTTATGAATAACTTCGATTAAGCCATCTGCGTTCAAAATATCAAGCTTATGAAAATATGTATCAGAAATTGTCAAAAAATCTATATTTCCAAAGGATAAGTCATCAATAACATAAATATCATGACCATGCTTTTGAAGTTCAGTGATTGTTGCCGAACCTATAAAACCTGCTCCACCAGTCACTAGAATTTTTTTCATTTTATACCTGTTTACACTTCAATAGTTGGAGTTTTTACGGGCTATATATGGACTTTAGCTCATCATTAATTGTTATCTTTATGGTTAGTTAGAGTGTGTTCCCCCCTAAATTTATGAGGTGCGTGCGGAATCTGGTTTGTAATTTCTAAGACAGAATCGAGATTCCCCGAAAACTATTGATTTTTGTAGGTGCGTTAGAAAAGCTTGGCTTTAGCCCTCGATTGCTTCCATAAACTTGGAATGAAGTGCAGAAGCTTTTTAAATTGAAGCTTCAGTGTTTATCACAACCAAATCCACCTCATTTGAATTGTTTCCCTGAATTTTAGCTTCTGCACTTTCCAATAATGCAATCACGTATTGTTAACTTTCTAAGCTAAGTTTTACTGCCTTCGATATCGTCAAAGGAGAGAATGAATCCCTCAAGCTAATGTCACCCCGTAGCACATTGAACAACTGCGGTAACTTATCCACCTTGTACTTACATATCCAACGAATTAAAGGTGTAGCACGAGAATCGTCATTAGCTACTATCGTGGGAAACTTGAGAAGGCGAAAGAACTTGCCTCCTGTGCCAATGTACCATTGCTGAGGGAAAATCGGCTTTAGTGAATAGAGGTAGATCGATATAGCTGCCACCAGTATAATCGGACTGAGCAATAAAAGCAAAAGAAAGGCGGCAATTGAGTCCATCCATTGTTTGGGCTGAGGACTAAGTTGGCTTTGCTTTTGAAATTTTTTTTGAATAGTCCTCCGTAGAAACACGGGTTTGTTCGCTTGCTCGCAGGCATCTGCCCAGAGCTTCAGTGTTGCCTCACCGAGGGTTGGATGGAGGTGAACTAGCCGTACTGGAGATTGTTTCAAGCATTCTATTAGTTGTTGCTCTGTCTCAAACGCGGAAATATAAGGCTGTTTGGTCTGTTGTCCGAGACTGACGAATAACTGTCCCTGTCGCCACTTCAGAATGCAGTGAGGTAAGTAATTGTTTGAATGCTGTTGCTCTACAGACGAATAGATATTGAAATTTGAGAGTGTTGAATTGGTCATAGGTTCTCATTACCTGACGAGAATTTTACTAATTATTGTTTGTAGAGTAAAATCACTTAGAACTTAAAATCTCCTTTTACAGATTACTTAAGTAGAATCATCCTTCTTTTGTAACACTTTTCAAAAGCAAGTCAATACTTTGTCATTTTTTTTATCTATAATTGGTCTATTGACAAATTACACATTTTATGATTTAAAGGGGCTGGTATAACTGATGTCGATCGCCTGACGGGGTGACAACCAAGTTGAAAGACTTGACCTGGCAAGGTTTTGAGTTGAGTGTTTTCAAGAAAGATCGAAGCTGGCGATTACCCTTTATTCGGTCGGGATCGTAGAGAATGAGGAAGCATTGTCAATAAGCTTGTCAAGAAACCATGATTTTTTTTTCAGGAGTGAGGTATCTTACCCTTTTTGAGACTCATACCCCCATTCGCGATCATCCCGATCGTATTTAACTTGTTCAGTATGGCGGTAGTCTCAGTAAGTGCGGTTTTTGTCACTAGGTCAATGCGTGCCACCAACACTACCCCCCGGCAACAAGATGCAACCAGCAGAGCATCTACAATCCCTAAAACAGGAGATGCCTTCAGCAGAACTAAATCATAACTCTGCTCAAACCCTGCCATTAATCTCTGCATTTGAGGAGAACTTAACAGATTTACGGGATCTTGGGGTATTGACCCAGAAGTCAAAATATCAATATATAAGTCTGATGATTGAATATAACTACGTATGGGTACTGTACCGTTACTTTCCAGCAGAGTAGAAAGCCCATACTCATTAGGGAGATTGAGCTGTTTATGCAGCATCGGCTGACGGAAATCAGCATCAATTAGCAGTACCCGTTGATGTAGACGCGCAGCACTAATTGCCAAACCTAATGCGATTGTTGATTTTCCCTCACCATCCAATGCTGAAGTAATTACTAAAGGACTGAAAGTCGAACCAGAATTTTGAAGTTGAATGTTCTTATAAATTCGGTCCAAGGATTCCCAAGCAGGTGGACTATGAATTACTTCAATCGTGCAAGGCGCCATATTTTCCGGCTTGCCGAAAGGTAGCTTGATGATTGGTTCGCTTGTCCAAGGGGCGGAAGTTTGTCGCTTGCCGAAAGGTAGCTTGATGATTGGTTTGTTCTTCTTGTTCTGCGGTAGCTGTGGAGTCATTCCTAGTAGAGGTAAGCGAACCAGTTTTGTTAACTGATCCGAGCTATGAACAGAATCATCCAACATATCGCGAACAAAAGCCGCAGCAACACCCAAGAACAATCCAACCACAACACCCAGCATAATGTTTTGCGGTTTTTTAGAACTACTCTTTTTACCGGGTTGCGGTACTTCAACAATTTGCCAATCAAATCCACCTCTGGCAATTTCCAAGCTTAAGCCCTGCCGTGCTGTCTCTAACTGTTGAAAAGTTTCACGCTTGAGTTGTATGTCTGTTTGTAAACGAGTGTACTTAGCCAATAGATTAGGAAATCGATCGAGTTCTAGACGAAGCTGCTGCTCTTTGCTTGCCAGTGCTTCGTCGCGTGCCGTTAGGCCCTTTAAGTTTGTCTGAATGTCCAGAAGCTTCGTCGCGATAATTAAGTCAGTTGTACCGAGTTGCCTTTCTTTCAAAAGGCTTTCTCCCGTATCCGGGATCTGAGCAGAAACTTCTGGTGTAGCACGTTGCCCTTCTGCTTGCAAGAGACTTAGTTGCTTGTTGCGCTCCGAGAGTAGCTTTTGAATAACTGGGTTTTGGTCAGTGAAACGTATCCGTTGCTGGGCGATGGCTAAATCTGTCTTTTGGATTTCGTTGAGTAAGGCTTGATAACGAGAAGACTGACTTAGCCGTGCCGCCACAAGCGCTTCCTGCGGAGAACTGGCAAGTTGCTGCTGCAAAGAGTCGTATTGAGCCTGAAGCTCCCTTCTAGTCGCTTGGTTTGTCCGTCGCTCCTGCTGAATGGTGTTAATTGCCTCAGTCAAAGCTTTTGCTTGTACTTCTGGCTCAATCAGATTTTGATTTTTGCGAAACTCTTCTAAGGTAGCCTCAACTTGAGCAACGTTCTTGCGAACCTTGGGTAATTGTTCGTCAATGAAAGCAAGACCTTTAGTTAAACGTAGTCTCTGCTGTTCTAGGTTGTAATCCAGATAAACCCGTTGCATTACTTGTAGGACTTTCTGGGTTTGAGTCGGATTATTAGCCGTGTAAGTTACTTGAAAAATCTTAGTCTGGGTTTTTGCCTTCTCATCTGCCACTTGATTGACAGCTAAGGATTTTCTAATCTCCTCTACATCGATTCCTGGGTACTCAGGGCGAAGCAATTTCACCGCCCTTTGGATGAGCTGAGAACCTTGCATCAAACTAAGCTGAGTAGCATTGTCAATCTCAACATTAGAATCAGCAAATTGATTATCTGTTTTAGCGTCTTTTTTGCCTTGATAATTAGATTCTACCAGGAGCTGTATTGAGCTTGTATAGGTAGGCTTTTCCTTCAACGATTTTACAGTGGCAGCAGCCAAGACAATACACAAAACACTTAGCAACCAAAAGCGTCGGCGGATTAGAACTGCAAACAGTTCTCCATAGCCCGCTTCTGTTTCAGCAATTGAGTTTATTTTGTTTTCAGTCACTTCTACGCCTCGATCGTAAACCTATTGAACCAAATATATTTATGGCTGATGACGACCCCAAACTTCCTCAATTACACCCTCTACTTTTTCAAAGAAAGCTTCTTCGGAAAAATTAGCGATCGCATGGTCTCGGATTTTTTCGTACTCCCATGCAATCTTACTGGACTCAACTACTGCTGTGTGAATAGCTTCAGGTGTCTGTAGATTGAAAAAGACCCCTGTCTTACCTGGTATCTGAGTATCTAATACACCACCCTTACCATAGGCAATTACGGGCGTTCCACTAACATTAGCTTCCACTGGAACTAAGCCATAGTCTTCCAAGGCAGCAACAATAACACCACGAGCTTTAGACATCAACTGACTGCGTTCTGTATCGCTGACATGACCTAGAAATTTAATATTTTTTAAAGCTCTAGACTCAAGACGCTCTCGCTCTGGGCCATCACCCATGATCGATAATGGCCATCCCAGCCAATTGAATGCTTCAATAATCACATCGATGCGTTTGTAACCAAGAAGACGAGCGGAGGTCAAGTAAAAGTCCTCCTTATCTTTGGAAAAAATAAATTTTTTAATGTCAATCGGATAGTTAATAACAACTGATTTTTTTCCATAAAATTGCTGAATACGACTGGCAACTGTGCTGGAATTAGCAATGTAAAAATCTGGCTCCTGAGCAGACTCTAAATCGGCTTTTCTCATCTGCTGAAAAATCGGTTCTAGCATACCCGAAAGATTTCGATAGGTAGCATAGTCTCGAAGATAAGTTGTGGTATCCCACAAAAAACGGGTGACATTGTGACAGAAACAAATATGTATTGCTCCTGGTCTTTTTCGCACAGCTTTAGCAAAGCTCGTGGTACTACTGATAATCATATCGTAGTCTTTTAGATCCAAGGCTCGAAAGGCTGAAAAATAAAATGGAGCCATTAGCCTAAAATTCTTACTTGCCCCTGGAACTTTCTGAAGTACAGTTGTGCGAACTTCACGTTCACCTAGATCAATAGTTCGTTTAGGTTCGTACAGAGACGTAAAAATATCAGCATTGGGGTAGCGTTTACACAGCAATTCAAATACACGCTCTGCCCCACCGGGTTGTGTCAAGTAATCATGGACTAGTGCAATTTTCATACTACTCTCTCTATTTTATAGCATCCCACACCGACGATGCCGTTGTGCCAATACTTCTTCTTTCACCGTTCCTAGAGTACGTCATCAATTCAACCAGATAACGAAAGCACCAGGGTAAATCGCACCGAGAAATGTGGTTACAGGCTAGACGAACGTATCTCAATCACCCGATACTGCTTCAGTTGGATCATCAGTTTTCAATTCAGTTGACGAGTCGTATAAAAGTCCTGATCGTGAGCACGAGGGTTACATCGCTTGTGCTTAGGCAGAATTACTGGTGTCCTATCTTGTACATGAAGCCGATTACTTCCCTATACGATCAGTATGATACCCCCTACTGGCAACCACTGTGTCGGCAATCACCTACGCAGAAGTTTTTCAGACCCATCTAACCCACATTCCGCACCCCCCAACTGGCACCTATCGCTCTTCTGTCACTCTGATGGAAGTATAATAGCCAAAAACGACCAAAACCCACTTGCTGTCTATGGATGAAGCCCGGCGATCTCGACCCACCATCAATTTTATTGATGAATATTGTGCCTCATATAGAAATTTGTTTTCAGATGTGAGGAGTTTTGAGGCTTTTACGCAACTACACGTAGGGATGCTCTCCCCAATCAAACGTAAAACTTTACCGACCATTGCCGAAGTAAGCTGTTTCGCATTTAAATTGTGATAATAGCATTTCCTTTGTTTTTAAGTTTTCGTCCCCATTTGATAACCAATTCTCCTTCATTTAAAAGCTTATGCAACAAAACTTCTAATTCTTCAATTGATTTAAAAAGTCGATTAGCAATATATTCTTTGGCTGAATGCCATACCAACTCAATTAAGTTATAGTCCGAGGCTCTATTCAGGTAAGTATTCCCGATGAATATTAGGCATTTCTGTTTTTATTATCTGGATATAGTCTTGTTTCTTGTGAAAGCTGGCATTATCTAATACAATCACTATTTGACACCCTTTTTCTGTAAAATCTTCCCGATTGTTTCCCGCTTCTACCCATTCACTTATTAAATCTTGATAAAATAGTTTCAAGACTTTATAGAAATTATTAGAGTTACTTTTAGTGAGAAATTCAACAAATCTTTTTTTGTCTGAATACCTGATTGCTCCCATGACATTCACTCTTCCTTTTCTTCGCTCTCCCCTTACTTTTTTGCGATGTCCTTTTTTGCACCACGTCTTTCTTTTTATCACCCTTAAACTAAATCCACTTTCGCGCCCTTTACCATACCTGTAGGCGATTAGGACTTTCTTTTTCAATTCTTAAATATTCCTCTAGTTTCTCTTTAAAAGCTTTTCTTTTCTCGGGATTCTGTTTGTGCTCTAGACTATATTTTGACCACAGGTAAACGTACTTTTTTTTTGAGATAATTCTCCACACTTGTGACCCACTTAACTTAATTCCAGTCACTTCCTCTAAATAAGTAGCCAATCTTTTAGCTGACCATCGACCAAATTCATATCCTAGCTCTTGAGGC
>NZ_JAUBPO010000163.1:0-10693 GCF_036700785.1 Microcoleus sp. S28C3
TAATAATTAAATGGAGTCGCAAAATCAAAAATAAGGGTAATGCTTGTATCACAGTTTAAATGTGCAACAGCTTAGTACATCGTTGATAGTTTGGATAGTCATATTAACAGAAAACTCCAAATCAAAATTTTCGCGGTAAGCATTGCTAACCTTTTTTAGATTGCAACAGTTGACAACATGGTGCAGCATGGCTACACGGGCTGAAAAAACGGATAATTAACTTCAGCCTTTTGGATGATTAACTGAGGAGAAATACACCTCCTCTGATAATTAATTCAAAGGCTCCGACCTGCTGTACGAGGATCTAAGCGGTTTCAGGAAAGCGAAAAGTTGTGTTTTCTTTCTTTGCGATCGCCTCGCGCGTGACGGGCGCCAATGCGAGGGGACAGTGGCGGGTGAGCGTTCAGTCGCCACAATTAGCACTCTCTGCGGAAAGTGGTTTCAGTAGCTCGCTTTGTTTGTAGGCCGGGTGCGGGAATTGTTAGTTCAGCTGTCTTCCACTCCGCGACGGTAGGCGCGGAGATAAAAGTTAATCAAAAATTAATCGGACATTACTGTCATTTCACCCATAACTTGGCACGCTAGATGGAACCATAAAATTGCACTAATAATGCCTGCAATGCTTAGAACTTCGTACCGCTGCTATAGAGGGAGCAAGCGCATAACTTACGTATACAAAAGCAGTAGCTTGCTGGAAGGATAAAGTGGCTACTGCTTTCGTTATGGGTGAAGTGACAATTACCGAATGAGCAACTTAAAAAGTATGTTGAGCAGCAGGCAACTCCTGAATAAATACTGAGCATCAATCGCGATCGCCATAAATAACTCATCCTGTCCCCTCTTCTGCAAGCTCTAAGCGGTGTGCGTAAGTGTTGACGAATTGCCCCGAAAACAGGGATTTCACCATTACCTGAGCCCCAGAAACAGCTCTAACGACATATTTCTGAACCTCACCGCAGAACCTCACCACCGAGCCCACTTTCAGCTCAGACGGTGCTATTTGGGGTACTTTTACCTCATAAGTGGGAATGACGTGATTTTCGGGTTCTATCGCCTGATATGAAGCTGCAACTCCCATCCCTTCTGTTGTTAATGTCTCTGCGGGTGCAGCTTCCACTCCGAACACTTGAGTAGCGTGAGCCCATTCCTCATCCAGAGGCGGCACACCCTCAGATATCTCTATATTATTATCAGACCCTGTGCCGACAGTTTTCATCTCATTTCCCACCTCATTAATCTGTTGAGGAAAACCAAGAGGCGGCACACCCTTTGATATCCCTATATCATTATCCGACCCTGTGCCAGCAGTTCCCACCTCATTAATCTGTTGAGGGAAATCCTGAGAAAACACACCCTCAGATATCCCCATATTATTATCCGACCCTGTGCCACTAGAAACCCCTTCTAAACACTCTCGTGCACCTTCCGCCGACACTGCCTCTTTATCCCGCTGCTGCCAAACCTCAAAAATCGCCTCCCTGCCATCCTGGGGAAACTCAAACTGGTAAACCCTAATACGTTTCTGCCGACCTTTAGCATCTCGTTCCTCCGACCTTTCTTGGCGAACTCGCCGCAAAGTAAAGCCCAGCTTACCCCTTAAAATATACTGCACCACTTCCATTGGCTTAGCATCAGGATGGATACTAATACCCAGAAAATCCTTAATATCAACACTGCATTGCTTCACTTGTTCCGCAAAAGCTATCACATCCGCGTCAGTCCCCCGGTACTCTCGATTAACATTAAACAATGACTTTATCCCCAACGCCTTCAAAGCTTCCACACTTGCCGTCAGCAAACGCAAATCTTGAGGACACACCTTTCCTTGCCCCCTTTCCAGATGCCCCGCCAAGTGATTTTTATCTCGAAATCTGACCAACTCCGGGTCATAAATTAAATAGTAATGTAAGCGAATTTGAGGCAGCCAGCCAGCATCATCCTTCAACTTAAGTTCAGGCGTGATGGGCACTCCATAAGTCTCTTGTAATTGATACTTGCGCTGCTGGTTTAGTTCATCACGAGTCTTAGCCCGTTTGTCCTTTAATTCTAAGTATTTAGAAAGAGTAATGTCAGAAGCATTATTAACAGCCTGCGCTTCTAACATTTTATTCTCTTCCTTAATAGATGTCGCTTCTGCACGGATGCAAGCTGCTACCGTTTCCCGGCTATCTAACTCCGACTTTAATTTGCGGTATTGCGACTCTAGTTCTTCCAATAAATCCCAATTTTGAGCATTGTTTGCTGCAAGCTGTCGTAACAGCAAAACTTTGAGTTCTTGTTGTAATTGATTCTCTCGACATAGCGAAACCGAATGCCCTTCAGCTTTTAAAGCTTCCCAAATTGCCTCCCTGTAGTTCCACATCCCAGCATTAATTCTCGCCCCCATTTTAGCCCAAGTCCGCAAGTGAATTGGGTCGTAAGCTTCATCAATGTCAAAATCCACGCCTTGCAACAATTTGAGATTGGTTGTGATGACTTTTTTTTGAGATTTGAGAATTGCTTGGTAACTCGAACTGCCATTGCCAAGTTTGCCCACACCAAAGGGCGCAGTCCAGACAAACCAAGGCACAGTTTCATCTCGAACTCGCGCTAGTGCTTGCAAAGCGTCATTGACAGCAATTGCTCCTTTAAAAATGCCGAAAACCGCTGTAAAATGATGGCGAAGGTCAATGCTAACTCCTGTGCCAATTGTGGGACTAGCGATGATGATGTCATAGTTTTGTATGAGCGTATTTAGTTGGTCAATGCAACCGTAAGCGGGATGATTGGGATCTGATACTGATTCGCTATCAATTCTGAGAATTCGCTGATGGGGAAAGCGTTTTTGCAGTTGTGTTTCAAGGTTGCGGCAAGACCAATTTCCTGTAACTTTTTGCGAGTCTTCTACAACCATAATGCGTGGTCGATATCGCTCTATAGGGTGAGATTCAGTAGGTTTTTTTGAGTTACCTTCAGTAAAGTTTATTGGGCTACATTTTGCGGTTGTTTCACAATCACACTTAGCAGGGTTTTTACAGTCATATTCACTAGGGTTTTCCGAAACATATTTAGCAAAGCATTTAGAGTCACATTCAGTGAATTTTACAATAGGACATTCACCAGAGGTTTTCTGATAATATTCAGGATGGCTTTTACAGTCACATTCAGTGAATTTTACAATAGGACATTCACCAGAGGTTTTCTGATAATATTCAGAATGGCTTTTACAGTCACATTGAGCAGGTTTTACAGGACATTGGCCAGAGGTTTTCTGATAATATTTAGCACAGATTTTACAGTCACAGTCAGTGCGTTTTACAGGATATTTATCTGAGGTTTTTTGACAATATTTAGCACAAATGTCCCTGTCATATTTAGCGCATTTTACAGGATATTTATCTGAGGTTTTTTGACAATATTCAGTAGGGCTTTTAGAGCCATATTTAGTACAGGTTATAGGAGAGCATTTGGCACGAGTGTTAAACCCATATTCAGCACAGGTTATAGGACAAAAATTGGCCCGGCTTTTTAACCCATATTCACCCCGGATTACAGGAGAACATTTGACATGGCTTTCAGAACTACATTCAGCAGGATTTTTACCACCAAATTCGGCACAGTTTAAGCTTATAGGACAGCATTCGGCACGGCTTTCAATGTCACAAGAAGTGACTTCTTGAGACAGAATTTGCTCCATCTGCACATACAGCGAAGCCGGGTTAGAAGTAGCAAAGAAAGTCACATCTCGCCCTCGTTTTGGCTGCCACTCGTTGATAACAACCCAAGGCGAAATAGGAATGCCTGCTATGGCTATTAAGTAGTCGATGCTGTAATCGGATAAATCGGCATCTTGGGCAACAACTAAGCCACCACTTGTCAAGACGTTGTGGATGAGTTCTTGCAGAGTTTGCAAGATGGCGACTCTGCGATCGCGGCAAGTTGAACTGTTTAAGGCGTGCCAGATGACTTGTTCGCACTCATCGATGATGACGATCGCGTTTTCCCAGTCTTCAGGATTAAAATTAGCTTGAGACAATGGGTGAAGGCTGTCTATGCACAAGCCGTATCCGAACAGTTTACCAAAGTCTGAGTCTCTGGTTTCGTCGATGTAGTTGATTCCTAAGCTGGCGCAGATCGCCCTGCCTAGTTGAATCCTATGGGTAATTATCAGCACGCGGCGATCGCCTGTGTCAAGGGATTGTGAGACTAAGTTGGTCAGGGCTTGGGTTTTGCCGGTGCCTTTGGGGGCTTTGATGCAGGCTAACCCGGACTCTGGATAGGGGAGTTTTCCCAGATAGCGAGAATTTAGCCTTAAAGAGGCGGGATAGGTTAAAAGCCATGATTCCCTAGCAAGCCAGAATTGGAAGCCTTGCGCTTCATTTTTGAGGGCGTTGAAGGCATCGGAGCCCTTCGATACCACGAAATCGTCAACGCCTTTTTCTGGCCCTGGCAGGTTGATGACTTTGACGGGGCATTTGGCGGCAGTGAACAGGCGGCCGAGTTTGCCAATTTCCCGGTTGACGTTTTGGATGGTTTGGCGTTTGCTGTCGCGGTCGAAGCAGATGTATATTTCGCGTTCCTCTGTGGCGAAGTGTTGCAGTTCGGGGATGAGGTAGGGGTCGCATTTCTCCCCTTGAGGGGTTTTGGTTCTGACACCACCTGTGACACCGGGGAGGGCGATGGCGGCGTAGCCCAGTGTGAGTAGGCATCCGGCTTTTTTTGCGCCTTCGACGATGATGACCGGGATGTTGTTGTCCCATACCCATTGCCAGAAGCCAAGTTGTCTGTCTGAGCTGTCGATGGGGACACCGTAGCGTTCTGCGACTTTTGCCCAGATGTGATCTGGGACTTGCAGGAAAAAGGCTCTGGTGGCGGTTTTGGGGGGGTGTTCGTATTTGACGGGTTTGATTTTGCCTTTGGGGTCAAAGGCATTTCGGGGCTGGTGGGGTTTGAAGCAGCCCCAATACATGGGTTGCCAGTTGTTGAGGGGGTCAAGACCATTGCACCACCAGCCACCAGCTTCGATGTGGCTGTAGTGCTTTCTGGCCCACCGCCATTGTGCGTCGGGGTGGACTCTGCCGGAGGCGGCGTTGATTTCGTACAGGAGGTAGGTGTAGGGGGTGTCGCCTGAGAGGGTTTGGACGTTGAGGGCGATGAGGTCGGGGTCTACGCCTGAAGCCAGCCATTCGGACAGGGGGGAGATGGGCGATGTCATTGGACACCCCCGGTGTTGGTCAAATGGAAGGGCAGCCGGAAGCGGTTAGGCGGGGTTGAGGGGGCTTTTCGTAGGGGTAGGGGTGTTTCTCTGGTGTCAGCAAGGCTGCGGGCAATTCCCGTGCGTTTGGTTTGACGGCAATGCTTCCAGCACCTCAGATAAATTTCTCTCGTCACGTTTTATATTGGGCAGAATTTGAAATCAATCCTTAGCCTGTCTGACTCGGCTGCTGTGGTTAGTGACACTCCGTTAAACTACTCAAACTACTCAGGAGATTTTTAGGCGCTGAAAGCTATACAGGACAAAGGTTTCAAATTTACAACTTTTCCGAATACCCCCTAAACTTTTCCGAATACCCCCTAAACTTTTCCGAATACCCCCAAAGTGTTTAGGCGCTGAAACCATTGTCAGATAAGAGATTCAAGCAAATTGGCAAATTTTTTAGGTGTTTAGCGGTTTAAACACTCTGCTGCTCAAAAAGCTAAAAAGACCCCCTGAATTGGGAGTCTTTCCGCTGGATGCAAGATGCCTTTTGGTTGGCTAGTTACTCATTTAAGCCAAGGTGACGAATTATCTTGGTTTTCAGGCTGGGCTTGATGGTATGTGGATAGCAGCCGTTTTCAATCTGAGATAGCTGGGATGCTGAAATCCCCAGCTCTTTTGCCATTGTTCTCAGGCTTTCTTCCATAGTTTTCCGAGCTTCTCTCACCCATTGACCAAAAGCTATGGGTTCGGTTAGGTTGGCTGCTGGCTGAGCTGACTTCTGCTTGTGGGCGGGTCTTTTGGGCGGTTGCGGTTGCTCTGGTTTTGGTTCGGGTTGTTGTGGGTGTTTGGGTAGCGCTTCTGGCTGGCGTAAAGTCCCGTTAAGTTGTAGCCAGGTTTCAAACCAGTGATGGGGCTTTTTAACTTGGCTGTTTGGATACGCCCAGTCAGGGACATCGGACTCGTAGTCAAAGAGGTAGGGGTATTCAAAATTTCCCAGTGTTTTCAGCCCTCGATCGAAGCTGCGCTTTAAATTCGAGGCAGTAACTCCGTTTCTCTTTGCTGTCTCTATGTCGTTCTTATACCCGATTCGCGTCAGCAGTGTTTCTATTTGATACCGACCGCTTTTGTGCTGTTGCAGGGCAAATAGGGCAAAATAAGCCAGTCTGAGAGCCATTTTTTCCTGGTAATAATCTAGTTTTAGCGCCTCGCTGGTAATGTAGCCAAATTCCCGCAAGTATTCGTGACCTGCAAATTTGTCAAACCATTTGCCAGGGCGATAAGTGATTTCAATATCGATCAAGGTGTTTTTTTCTTGATGAAACACCTCGGTAATTTGAAAAATCTCCCAGAGATTGGAGTGTTCAATAGTAAATATTTTATTGCGTATCCGCCAAGCTTTAACGGAAACTTCTAATCGTTTTAGCAGATATCCATGATAGGCTAAGGCTCTTAGTTTTTCTTCTTTAGAAAGGTATCGGGCTGGCTGGCTATTGGCGTCTCGTTCGGCTTTTGGGATGTAGTGTTTCTTTTTGTTATTCTCACCAAAGTCAGCTAGGAGTTTAGATGCTGATACTGTAATTTGCTCTCTCCCGACTTCGGGCTTGCGGAAGGCAATCATTGCCAGTGCATAGTGCAGTTTGAGGGTTTCTTCTCCGAAGTTCTGGGCGATAATTTCCTTGGCTTGATAGGCAATTTCAGCAAAGTCTGTTAGGTCGAAACGATCGCGGATTTGCAATTCCACTCGACCTTTGGAAAAATCTTTTCGACCATTCAAACTGGTTTCGCTTATTTCCCAGAAATCCATACCAGTGACTCCAGCCGTATAGATTGTATCTGTGATTGCACTACTGGGGCATTCTTCGTAGAATTTTCTTTGGCAGAGGCGGGGTTCTGTAGATGACTTATGTGACCGTTGCGATTGCTTTGGCTCCGCGTAGGAGCTGTTGCTAAGGTTATTAGAGTCTATATTAACCTCAAGGTTTTGATTATCGCAGATTTTCTTGCCAGACATGGGGGCGATCTGTCTCCACCTGTTATGGTCGGTCCATCGTGCTTGTCAGGTTGATGGGTTTGCTAATTACAAAGTTTTCTCGCATTACGAAGTAAATCGCTCTTCTGTGGGGCCGTTGCGATCACTCACCCAGTAGCGGCGGTGGCAGGGCTGGGGGTAAATGTCAGCGATCGCTATCAACTCTCCTCCGTCTTCGCGGTTTCTGAGTTCTTTTGCTTTTGCCAGTCTTTGATTGCCCTAATGACTACGTAAGCAGCGCCGTTGGCGGCAATTGGCGTACCGGTGATCAGTCCGTAGCCTTTGGGGTAGCAGCAGTATTGAGTGCCATCGGCTTTGTCTACCGTCCAGCCGTTGGTTACGGCTTCTTTCATTTGGGCGGGAGTCAGTGGCTTTTGCTGCCAGCCCGTGCCTTGAGGGACTTTCTTGCCGTCGAGCAAGCAGAGTTGCCAGTCTTGAGGAATCCGCGACAAGCCCTGGTACAGGCGGGTGCTTAGGTCGTTGTAGTGCATTTTGGCTCCTATTCCAAAGGGTAGAGGAAGCCGAATGTTGGAGCAGCAAATGTCTTAAATACTAAAAATTCTAAGACATACCTATTGATTCAGTGCTTCTAATGGTTTAATATGGAAAAACCATCAAGGCAGCTTTAACAAGTCGGCCAGAGATGTACCATCATCAAAAGCTGGCTCTAACAAGTCGGCCAGAGATGTACCATCATCAAGAGTCGGCTCCAACAATTCGGCCGATAGATGTGATGTACCGCCATCAAGAGTCGGTTAAGTCCGGTCGATGGAAGTACAGTCAAGAGTCTGCCCGATCTGGCAGTTAACTCTCTCGTCAGATGACAACTTCAGTAGGTCCGATGGCTATCGCTGTCAAACAGCCGTCGGTGTTTAATGTCTGGGAAGAGTCCAGTTCAGAAAAAAATCAGAATGGGGATTCTAAGGTTGTTTTTCTGTACAACTGTATCTCTTCCACTGGTAGAATAGCCTCACTTGCGATTCCGACTAGGATTAGGGTGAGGCAAAATTTTTAGAGGGTCTGATAAAAGTATTTATCATTTAACTAGCATATAGCCGAGTATAACTTTGATCAAGTAAAGAATTGTTACGTTTTGGGTCAAAGTATTAGTGGCTATCATTATCCCGTCTAAGGCTAGCGATTGGAGCTTAGATTAAGTTAGGCGAATCATACTATTGACTGTAAAACGAGTTATTCTGGTATAATACAGGCGATACAATTATGCCTGCGGCAACTCCTTAGCTATTAGAAAACAGGAATGTCAACGAAAGTAGAGGAAAATTTAGCGCTCGATAGTGGAATCCAGAAACGTCTCGGTCAGTTAATAGAGGCGTTGGTGGAGGATGAGCGCGTTGGTAGTTCTAGGGAACTAGGAAGGATTACAGGAGTTTCATTCAACACGCTGGTGAACTGGAGCGAGGGCAAAGCCGATCCCAGATTGCAAAAGTTAGTCCAGTTTGCCTATGCGATCGGTTGGTCTATGACAGAGTTGATGCAATATGCGGAAGGGGATGAAGATCCCTATGAGGCGATCGCTCGTAAAAAAAAAGCACGACAGCAGAAGTATCGGAAAGCATCTTAACAAGAGAAAAAGATCCATTTATTCAATATTTCAATGCTACGCTAACTGCCGAACAAATTCAGAAGCGCGACTTATTTTTACAGCGTATTAAAGCTGATTTATTACCGGATATAACATCCCGCAAAAGGCTTTATGTCTTGTTAATAGACAGCATGGCAGTTAAGGGTATTTCAGAATTAGATATCTTTGAAAAAATTTCCATTTCAGAGAAATTACTGTCGAAGATTCGGAATCTCGACATGGAATTTCAGTTCGGTCGTTCCTACTTAGAACAGTTAGCGCCCTATCTTTTTCAAGTGGAGGATTGGGAAGAGTTAAGACCTGTTTTTAAGGTGCCATACATCTCTTATCAGGGGTGGGTTGATAATCTGATTGAAGATTTGCAATACAATCGATCGATATTATGCAGATCTACCTCTAGCTTACGAAATCTTTAATAAACCAGAAGTTGTACAGCACAGTTTCGATGTTGAAAGACGAAGGCCAATGGACAATGCTAAAGAGGGTGCATTGATCGTGCGTAGATTACTAAGGTTTACGTGGATTTGAGTTTAAAAAATTCGAGTTGGAGGGAAGAGAAGGAGAAGGTGTTTGTGGTGTTCCAAACAATAATTCACGACTAATTCCTAGCTGTCCTAGTGAAATAACAACAGACATTGATAGATTAGTTTTTTCAGCAGCTTTAGCAATAGCTGTGCCATTTCGAGCTAGAGCGATGAACTCTCGAACTTTGAAGACAACGGGGTCATTGGGAGGCGTGTAGCCTCGAAGGATGGCAAGGTCTAATCCCCGTTCGATGTCGCTGAGTGCCGCCGTTCGATTGTCTGCTAAAGTTACGCTGGGTTCCTGCCCAGGCACTATCGTAGAGATGGCAATACCATTATTAGTAGGTTGCCCATTCTGGTGAACGACATTAAAGGTATAAAGGCGTTCAATTCCTTCTGGAGAGCGAGTTTTAACGAACAGGTTAGTAATGTTGGCTGTTGTAGCGCCAGGGAAGTGTAAGGGTTGAATCGGTTGGACAAATATGGTTTTAGCTTGGTTAGTTTTTAATTCAGCATCAGTGTTAAAGACGGCCCTGGAGGGATCTGCTAACCGGATGTAAATAATGACTTCACCAGTCTGGCTAAAATCAATAACGCTGGAACGGCCAGACCATACTTGAAGGTTGGTAGTTGTATTGATTGCTGCATCTCTTCCGACAATTTTTAGCGCTGATGTTTGAGCTTGCCCAATATTAACTGTACTGAATACAGTGGCAATTATTAAGGCAGGAGAAAGTAAAGCCAAACGAATTTTTCGAGTGAGTTTGTTCATGGTTATTTTACCTCCGTTATCTTTGCACTGTGACAAAGGCATTGACAAATACTGAAACTTGAGTTCCTTCTGGTACGATCGCCACGTTGCCTCGCTTCAAAAGTTCTTGGGCGTTGCGATCCGATCTTTCTGGCAGCCGTTAGGCAGTAGGTGTAAAGAATCCCTCTAAAGCGGCTGCTAAAATGTTAGGTTCAGACGAGGTTGTTGTTTTAACAGCCGTACTTCCAAAAAAGCCGCTCTGCTGGCTGAAAGTTTCTTGGGCGGGTCGATTAATTATTTCTCCTACCCGCCCCAAGCTGCCGAGAATTCCCACTAAAATATCAGCCTTGGCTATTTCAGAACCTCTGTCAAATAAACTGTCGGCAATGAGAGGTTGGTTATCGGTTCCGCGAACGATTAAGTATCCGGGAGGAATGGGGACTTGTTGGATGCGACCAGCAGAATCGGGGTAAACAAGCGCCACCACGCTTTGAGAAACCAGCCGGTTTCCGCGCGTGACATTTTCTACTTGATACCAATTTACTATGAAGTTGCACTTAATATAGCTTCAAGGATATAGTCCCAACCACAGAGGGATAAAACTTCT
>NZ_JAUBPO010000164.1:0-10529 GCF_036700785.1 Microcoleus sp. S28C3
TGTTCGTAATTCATATTATTAAGCTCATTTTTTCTTTTATTTTACCTAGAACGATCGCACTTTCGCAAGAGGTCTATAGATGTTTTGTGACTTTGGATAGGGGGTTTGGCAATCGCCTCCGCTACAATCCTTCTGATTATTCTGGGATTGTGGTACTGCGTCTGCCTTCTCAAGCGCAACCGCAAGATTTGCAAGCAGCAGTAGAAATATTAATTCGCGGATTGGATGCGGCAGAAGTTGCGGGTAAATTGTGGATTATCCGAAGGGAACAGCTTTTGGAGTATCAAGCAATATCGTCAGATGAATCTGACTAAAAATTTACCAGATACCGTAGGGTGCGTCGCGATCGACAATTTCCGAAATAGCGATCGACATAGCCTTTTTTACCCTCCATCAACAATCCCACTCGTAGATAACATCGCTAAAATCTAATTTTTGTAGTGCTAATTTTTTGACAAAAAAGTTACCTACGCCACCAAAGCCCCACAGAATATCTATTACATCATTTCCATCGGAATCCATTTGAAATAAAAGGCTATACGGATCGCTTTCGCAATCGGGTCTAGGATCGTTTGATTGAAAAGAATCATGATAGCCACCAATTTTATGACCGTGAGGAACACATAGATTTATATAATTGTCCCAAACTTCATCGTCTTCTCTAAATAATTTATAAAAATCTTCTCCTAAAAACTTTGTAAATCCATCATCGCAATCGGTAATTGGCGCATACTTTTTAGTAAATTGCAAACTGCAACTTCCCCAAATAGGGCCGCGTTGAAATTTGGGCAAAAAATCATAATTGGTGATGATATTCTCAAGGTTTAAATCTGGTTCTGGAAAATAGAAAATTTGAAAAATATCTTCACCATAGTCGAAAGATAAGCCATATAGTTCATCGTCTGGAAGATAAAACTGCAAGATTCCTCGCTCGGGAAAACCTTCAAGAGACGGTACTTCAGAAAAGTTGATTTGGGCAAGCAATAAGAAGCAATCGCCATTAGGAGTTTTAGGATACTCGAATCCTTTAGGTAAGTATGGCAACCCACCAAATTTACTTTGCCACCAGTTCGCAGGTTCGTTGTTTTGAATTGTAATTTCAATATAGGGTTTGATAGTTGATTCGATTCGATCGCGATACTTTTCTAGTTTGGGAGATAGCGGCACATCAAGTTTGTAGTTCATAAACCGCTCGCAACTTATTTTAAATCCAAAACAAAACTTTGCAAGGCGGGCATTTGCCCGCCCAACAAATCATTAAGCGCCGACAGATTCCTTCGCCGCGTACAGCACCTCAACGGTAATCTTATCAATCCCCCGATCGCGCGCAAACTTCTCAGTATTCCGCTTCACCTTACCCCGCACAAAACCAGGGATTTTATTCAATTCTGCCTGTCCATCCTTCGTCCAACCCATATCAGAATCAGCCGAAATACCCTTGGTAATCACTTCCTTGGTATCGTGGCCGCCGAAGATTTCCAGCAAGTGGTCTTCCATTCCCAAAGTGAAGGAATTGTAAACCAGATCTACGCACTGATTCGTCCCTTCATAACCCAAAAATGGCTTGTAGCCGATCGGGAAATTTTGGACGTGAATCGGTGCAGCAATTACGCCACAGGGAATATCCAACCGCTTACCTACGTGGCGTTCCATTTGCGTACCGAAAATCGCCGAAGGTTCCGCTTTCGCGATCGCATCTCCAATCGCCCCGTGATCGTCCGTAACGAGCACTTCATCGCAATACTCGCTAACCTGTTCCCGGAACCAGTCAGCGTCGTGTTTGCAGTAGGTTCCAGCCCAGACAACGTGGATTCCCATCTCGCGAGCCAAAATCTTCGTCATCGCCGCAGCGTGCGTATTATCGCCAAATACGACGGCTTTTTTGCCGGTTAAGTTTTGGCAGTCGATCGATCGCGAAAACCAAGCAGCCTGCGACACAAACCGCGTTTGTTGGTCGATGAAATTTTCGTAATCAACATCCGCACCTTGAGCATTCAAAACTTGCTGAATCTTGCGAATGCAGCGCGCAGTTTCTACCACACCCATCGGCGTAATATCCACCATCGGCGTGCCGAATTCTTTTTGCAAATACTCCCCGGCCATCATCCCCAATTCCCGATAAGGAACCAAGTTAAACCAAGCGCGCGGCAGTCTTTTTAAGTTGTGAACCGAAGCACCTTCGGGAATAACTTCGTTGACTTCAATGCCCAAATCTGCCATCAAACGCTTCAACTCGGTGCAGTCGTGCTGGTTGTGGAAACCCAGCGTAGACATACCGATAATGTTGACAGATGGTTTTTCGCTTTTGGCTTCTACTAAATCGCCTTTTTTGCGGGCTTTGTTAATGTAAAACTGGACGATTTGATCCAAAGTGCGATCGGCAGCTTGCAGTTCGTTGACGCGGTAATGGTTGACATCGGCCAGCAATACATCGCCTTTGGCATCCAATTGAGCTCGCTCCACGAAGTTTTCCAAGTCTTCTTGCAGAATGCTGGAGGTGCAAGTCGGGGTGAGCACGATTAAATCTGGGTGTTCTTCTCTGTCTTTGCGGGTGATGTTGTCCACCACCCGTTCCTGCGAGCCCCGCGCCAGTACGTGTCTGTCAACGACGCTGGTAGTTACCGGGGTAAAGTCCCGTTCCCTCTCCAGCATGGAACGCATGACGTTAAAATAGTCGTCTCCAATGGGTGCGTGCATGATCGCATGGACGTTTTTGAAGGAAGTGGCGACGCGCAAAGTGCCGATGTGGGCTGGGCCTGCGTACATCCAATAAGCCAATTTCATAGGTATTTTTCCTGGTGCTGGTTGAGAATTGCCCGATCGGGCGATTACTGCTAAATTTTAAGGTTGTTTCTGATTTTCTCACCGGATGAATCCTTTAGAAATAGTAACTTTCTGAGGATTTACAGATTTGAGAAATGCTCAAACGCTTTTGCTGCTTGGGATTTAACTGGCAATTCCCATAACTTTACCTTTGTTTTATGGCAATAATTCTTAATTTATTGTCAAGTTTCGTTAAGAAATCTGCAAATTTTATCAACGTAGGATACCCCAGGCGCAACTTACACCTAGATTGCTGCCAGAATTTTCGCAAAGCTATATATTGACTTTTTAGCCAACTCAGGATAAACTATTAATTAATACACTATTTTCCCGGCATCAAAAGTTGCAAAGCGGGGGAGATATTGACGTAAAATCAATCCTTGACAAATCCCATGAAACTATCCAAAATAGACTTGAGCAACGTATTAGCAGTTGGTCACTCTAACGGCAAGCTAGGACTGTTAATCGAGCGGGGGGAAGAAGTCGAATTTATCGAAATTGTCGCTCCCGAAGCTGCAAAGGAAGGGCTGCAAATGGTTGATTTCATCGCGAATACAGATTCAACAGAACTCAGTGCTGGTATAGAATTAAAAGAAATTGCTTCAAGCCCAGAACCAATTGCGATGATGTCGGTAGATTCCGAAATGGCTAGATCGATCGGATACGACGAAGAGGAGCAAGTTTTGCAAATAGAATTTAGCAGCGGGTCAGTCTATCAATACAGCGATGTGGAACCCCAAATGTGGGAATCTCTACAAGATGCTGATTCTACAGGAAAATTTTTTAACTCCGAGATTAAAGGTTATTATTCGAGCCGGCGCGTTGATGACTAGCGTTTAGTTAGGAGTTGCACCTTTGGGCGGTTTTATTGAGGTGTGAGGCCTTAATTCAAGCAATCTCCTAAAAGCTGAGATTGTTTTTTTTTGTCAGGCGTGCGATCGAGTCTCACAGTAAATCCTTGCACCAATCCTATATTTGTGCTTTTCTTTACGTAACTGCTGAGGTGACGAAACCCCGAAGGCGCTTTTGTCACCTCAGCAGTTCTTTGCTGTCAAGGCGTGTCTTCCCACACATCCCAAAAGATATCTCTTGAGCGATAATGAAGGATAACATAGGATTTACGAAAAGAAACCCGGCTTATACGAGAAAATCTTGGGTTCGTCAACGACTAGCAACGAAGAAACAGGGTTTCTAGCCCGCCGCGCGTAAGTCCTGTAACATTGACCAAGCACACCTAATTTGAGAGAACCCAACTATGATGGCAATTCCCGGCGTTGCAGTTCTCGCTCTCATTTATGAAAGCAGCACTTCCCTGGTTTACCGCGGCCACAACGAGCAGGACAACCAACCTGTTATTATCAAACTTATCAAAGAAGACTATCCGACTCCTGAAGAACTGAATAGATACAAGCGCGAATATGAGATTACTGCCAACTTAAACCTGCTGGACGGAGTTGTTAAAGTTTACAAGTTGCAGCAGGTTAGAAATAGTCTGGCAATGATCTTAGAAGATTTTGGGGGCGAATCTTTAAAAATCTTTATGGCTTCCCAAAAATTTACAATTTTAGGATTTCTGACTACTGCAATCAAAGTTGCTGAAACTTTGGGAGAGATTCATGGTAAAAATGTAATTCATAAAGATATCAACCCCTCTAATATAGTTTTTAATCCAGCTACAGGACAAGTTAAACTCATAGATTTCAGCATCTCAACTGCATCAAACCTGGAACACGTTCCGAATAAAAATCCTAATTTTTTAGAAGGCACTTTAGCCTATATGTCGCCCGAACAAACCGGCAGAATGAACCGGGTAATCGATTACCGCACCGACTTTTATTCCCTCGGCGTGACATTCTATGAAATCCTGGCAGGACAACTCCCTTTTCCCACTACAGATCCCATGGAGTTAGTTCACTGTCACATAGCCAAACAGCCAGTACCTCTCGCTGAAATAGCCCCAGAAATTCCTAAAGCTGTTTCAGATATTGTGATGAAATTGTTAGCAAAAACCGCTGAGGAGCGCTATCAAAGCGCTTGGGGACTAAAAGCAGATTTGGAATCCTGCTTGTTTCAGTGGCAAACATCTGGGGTTGTTTCCGAGTTTCCTCTCGGCAGCCAAGATATTTCCGACAAATTTCAAATCCCTCAAAAACTTTACGGCAGACAGCGAGAAGTTGAAACTCTTTTAGCAGCATTTGAACGGGTAGCAGCAACAAATAATCGAACCCGCACCGAACAATCCCAAATTTCTGTCATCAAGAAAGAGAGCAAATCCAGGAAAGAAATTCCCCTGTCAGTCTTATCGAGAGGACAGCATAAATCTCGCAGCGAGATGATGCTGATTGCTGGTTATTCCGGCATTGGCAAATCGGCAATGGTGAAGATTTTAGACAAACCTATTACCCGCAGGCGTGGCTATTTTATTGGGGGAAAGTTTGACCAGTACAAGCGAACTATTCCTTACTCTGCCGTTGTCAGCGCTTTTTCGGAATTGGTGCGACAACTCTTAACTGAAAGCGAGGCTCAATTAGCAGTTTGGCGCGAAAAACTCCGCAGTTCTTTCGGTCAAAATGGGCAAATTATTATTGATGTCCTTCCGGAAATTGAACTAATTGTCGGAGCTCAGTCTCCTGTAGCTGAATTGGGGCCGACGGAATCTCTGAACCGCTTTAATTTAGTCTTTCAAAATTTCATTCGCGTATTTTGCCAGCCAGAACATCCGCTGGTAATTTTTCTCGACGATTTGCAGTGGGCTGATTCTGCTACTCTCAAGCTGATCGAATTGATGATGACAGATGAAGCTACGCAATATCTGTTTTTAATTGGCGCTTATCGGGATAATGAAGTTAGTCCCACTCATCCTTTAATGATGACTGTGGAGACGCTGCGAAATCAGGAAGCTATCATTAATCAGATTGCTTTGTCGCCGCTGGGGGTGGAAAACATAACTCATTTGATTGCCGAGACTTTGCACAGCGATCGAGAATCTGTGAAACCCTTAGCTGAATTGGTAATCAGCAAAACCGATGGCAATCCTTTTTTTGTCAATCAATTCCTGCAAACATTGTATCAGGAAAACTTGCTAGTTTTTCAGCCGCCACAGTCGGGGATCAAGGGCGGCTGGCATTGGGATATGAGTCAAATTGAGCAGTGCGCTATCACTGACAATGTAGTAGATTTGATGGTACAAAAATTGAGAAAACTGCCAAGTTCAACGCAGCAAGTTTTGCGTTTAGTGGCTTGTTTGGGCAACGAATTTGACTTAAACACTCTTTCTTTAATTCATGAAAAAGAAGCCTCGGAAACTTTTTCTCACCTGTTGCCGGCGATTAAGTCGGGACTGATCCTGCCCACTTCGGAATTGGAAAGCAAGTCATTAGATTACGTGCTGTTTCCGCTATTAATTCTGAATTATAAATTTTTGCACGATCGGGTACAGCAAGCAGCTTACGCTCTGATCGACGACTCGCAAAAAAAGGCAGTTCACCTGAAAATAGGCAGGCAAATCCTAGAAAACACTCCGGCTGAATATCGCGCTGACAGAATCTTTGAATTAGTCGATCACTTGAACGTAGCTCGATCGCTAATTAAAGACGATCGAGAATTAATTGAACTGGCAACGCTGAATTTAGACGCCGCCCGCAGAGCCAAAGATGCCACTGCTTATGTTGCTGCCTTGCAGTATTTGACCGCAGGCATGGACGGTTTGAGCGCGGATATTTGGGATGCCCACTACGATTTAGCCTTTGCCTTGCACATGGAGCGGGCAAATGTTGAGTATTTAAACGGTTTTTTTGAGAAGTCTGAAGAATTTATTAATATAACTTTGGAAAAAGCGCGATCGGCATTAGAAAAGGTAGAAATTTACAACCTGCTGATCGTGCAGTACACCCTGCGGGCGAAGTACGAAGAAGCCGTTAAAGCCGGAATCCAAGCTTTGGACTTGCTCGGAATTGACTTGCCGCTAGACGGGCTACAAAAAGTCATATCCGAAGAATTTGCGGCAGCCACAAATATTTTAGCTGGTAGAGAAATAGCTTCCCTGATAGACGCCCCGGAAATGACTGTACCAGACAAAAAAGTTGCAGTCAAACTAATTACAAACTTGCTCACATCGGCGTACCTCAAAAATCCCGACTTGTGGAAAGTCAGCGTTTTAAAAGGAGTCAATCTTTCTCTACAATACGGTTTAGTACCCGAAGCCTCTCTTTGCTATGCTGGCTACGGTATGTTCTTAAACGCAGTTTCGGGAGATTACAAAGCTGCGTATCAATTCGGCTTGCTCTCGCTGAATCTCAGCGAAAAATCTGGCAATATCGGCTTGAAGTGCAGAGCTTGTTCATCCCTGGTCAGTATTTTTTATTACTGGTTCAATCACATCAAAGATTCCCACGCAATCAGCAATGAAGGATATCAAGCAGCTTTAGAATCGGGAGATTTAGAGTATGCGGGTTATATCCTGTCCAACCGCATAGCTAACTCATTTTTTCAAGGTAAAGAAATCTCGCAAATTCTGGCCGACACAAGCAGGTATTTGCAGTTCAGCCAAAAAACCAAAAATCAGCTCGTAACCGATATATTATTAGGGGTAGAGTTAATCCTGCGCAACTTGAGCAAACTAACTTCTGAAAAGTTTGTATTTGAAAGCGAAGATATCAGCGAAGCTGAATACGTCAACAACTGTAAAGCTCATCAAAATTTGTACTCGCTCTGCCTTTATCAGATTCGCAAATGCCAGGTAATGTACTGGTACGGCAACTTCAATGAAGCACTAGAACTAGCTTTTGAAGTAGAAAAACAGCTATCTTTTATTACCGGAGCGATACCAGCTACAGAATGGAATTTTTTCTTTTCTCTAGTTTTAGCCGCCGTTTTCCCAAATGTTTCTGAAGACAAGCAAAAGCAATACTTGGAAAAGTTAGAAGCCAACCAAAAACAGATGAAAATTTGGGCAGACAACTGTGCCGAAAATTTTCTTCACAAGTACCTTTTAGTACAAGCAGAAATAGCCAGAATTTCTAAGAAAGATTCAGAAGCTGTAGAGCTGTACGATTTCTCTATAAGTTTAGCTCAAGACAATGAGTTTGTCCAAAATGAAGCGCTGGCTAATGAACTAGCAGCTAAGTTTTGGTTGAGTAAAGGCAAGTATCAATATGCCAAAATCCATTTGCGCGAAGCTCACTCGTGCTACTTGCGCTGGGGTGCAGTCCGCAAAGTAGAAGATTTAGAACAGAAGTATCCGCAGTTGCGGGAAATGACGCCGCTCAACGGAAGTTTTAACAACAATCAAACTACAACAACTATTCATACTTCTACTGGCAGCGATGCAAGAGTGCTCGATTTAGCAACGGTAATGAAAGCATCTCTGGCAATTTCTAGCGAAATTGTCCTCGATAAGTTGCTGGCTTCTTTAATGAGAATATCCTTAGAGAATGCGGGTGCTCAATTAGGTTTTCTGATCTTAGTAAGAGATGGTCAACTGTTGATTTCAGCTAAAGCGTCAGTATTTTCTGAAGATGTAGCCGTGCTGCAATTTACGCCTGTTGGAGACTATCAGGATTTACCTGTGACGGTGATTAATTATGTGGAAAGGACTCGATCGGATTTGGTGTTGAGCAATGCGGCGGCTGAGGGACTATTTACAGCCGATCCTTACGTCGCCAAACACCACCTCCAATCTATTTTGTGTACTCCTATTATCAATCAAGGCAAACTGATCGGCATTCTTTATTTAGAAAACAATTTAACTGTCGGAGCATTTACTCCCCACAGATTGGAAGTTTTAAGGTTGCTTTCTTCGCAAGTTGCTATTTCTTTGGAAAATGCTCTACTTTACAATTCCGTGGAACAGAAAGTGCAAGAGCGGACGCAGGAGTTAAATGAAAAAAACGAGCGTTTAGAACAAACTTTGCGCGAGCTGAAACTAACTCAAGCTCAATTAATCCAAACGGAAAAAATGTCGAGTTTGGGCCAAATGGTGGCTGGTGTAGCTCACGAAATTAATAATCCTGTAAGTTTCATTTACGGCAATCTCAATCCGGCTAGCGAATACGTTAAAGACTTGCTAAAATTGATTGAGCTTTACCAGCAGCACTATCCCGAACCTGCTGATGAAATCCTAGAGGAAATAGAAACAATTGAGCTAGAATTTTTGAGCGAAGATTTGCAAAAGCTGCTGGATTCTATGAAAGTAGGAGCGGAAAGAATCCGGGATATTGTGCTGAGCTTGCGGAATTTCTCGCGCCTCGATGAAGCGCAAATGAAGTCGGTAGATATCCATCAAGGCATCGACAGTACGGTGATGTTGCTGCAACCGCGCCTGAGAAAAGAGGGCGGGCGTTTGGGAATTGAGGTGATTAAAAATTACAGCACGCTACCACTAATTACTTGTTATGCGTCTCAGTTGAATCAGGTATTTATGAATATTTTGACAAATGCGATCGATGCTCTCCTCATAGCAAGAGATTGCCCGGAAAACTCTCAGAACCAGCCTGCTATTACAATTTCAACAGAGGTGACAGAGAGGAATTCTGCTAGAATTAGAATTGCTGACAACGGCCCTGGAATGAGCACTGAGGTGCTGCACAAGATATTCGATCCGTTTTTTACAACTAAGCCAGTGGGTTCGGGAACTGGTTTGGGATTGTCTATTTCGCACTCGATTGTGGTTAGCTCTCACGGCGGAAAGTTGACTTGCGTGTCTGCACCGAGAGATGGGAGCGAGTTTATTATTGAAATTCCGATCGCCCCCAGGCAAGTTTTGTAAGGAAATAAAGAAAAATGGCGAATGGAATTGGCTTCTTGTCAAACGAAATCTGCCTTCGCGGACTAAGAAAATTGTACTTGGCGGTATAAATCTGCGATCGCAATTTCCACACCAACCGATTCAAGTAGCAAAGAATCGCCCAAACCATACTCAGACAGCACCCATTGCCCCTGTTGAGCGCGCCGAAACATCTCTACTCCTGGCTGTTCAACTTGCACCAAGACATACTCTTGTAAGCTTAAAAATTGGCGGTATTTAGCAAATTTTGCGCCGCGATCCACTGCTTCGGTGGAAGGTGATAAAACTTCGATAATCAAGGAAGGAAATTGCACCAATTCCGGATCGTTATCGCGATCGTCGCAAGTTACCATAACATCAGGATAAAAATAATTTTGCCCTATTTCTCCCCGTAGTTTCACAGTTAAGATGTAAATTTCGTAGGGGAGATTAAGGCGATCGTCTAATAGCTTGAAGAAGTTGAGGCAAATCCGATTGTGATTGCGGGTTGCGCCGCTTATCGCGACTACTTCGCCATCCCAATACTCGTAGCGTTGTTCTTGAGTGGGTTCCCAAGCTAAATATTCTTCTGCGCTCATCGATAGGCGATCGGATAAAGTAACCATAATGCGATCGGGAATGAAGTCTGTTTTTATAATAGCTCCAAGATGGCGATCGCGATTCTGCGTTGCCACTTATCCCCGCCGATAGGTTCCGAGTGCACTTCCCGTTCTACTAGCCTCAATCTATCCTACGTTTTTTTAGGTAGAGCTACTTAGAATCGGGTTCTCCATCCAAGTATTCAGCTTTTCTCCATCTATTACACCATTTTTTAGCCGATACACACCAGACAGTTCTAAGCGTCCATGCAACAGTTCGGACATATTTTGGGAGAGTCAGGCTCTGAGAGAGCCGTATTCTAGGAGTTTTCGGTAGTTTGGAT